>JAZGFF010000158.1:0-13813 GCA_036479095.1 Rhizobiaceae bacterium
AGTGGAACGATAAACAATGCCGGGGCAGAGCCTGTGGGTGACGCTGTTATTTTTATTTAAAGCTTTGTTGGCGGTGCCAATGGGCTCTGCCGTCCCCAACTGGGGGCAGACTGATGTTCACTCTAGCAGGAAACTGTGGGGAGGATTTTTGCTTGTCTATTTTTTAGCCAAAAGTTCAGCCACTTTCATTGCGTGGTAGGTAAGAATGCCATCGGCGCCTGCGCGCTTAAAAGCCAGCAAGGATTCCATCATCACCCGTTCGCCATCAATATACCCATTGGCAGCGGCGCTTTCGATCATCGAATACTCACCACTCACTTGATAGGCAAAAACGGGCATGCCAAATGTTTCTTTCATACGACGAACAATATCGAGATAGGGCAAACCCGGTTTGACCATCAACATATCGGCACCCTCGGCAATATCTTGTTCAGCTTCACGCATGGCTTCTTCAGAATTGGCCGGGTCAATATAATAGGTCTTCTTATCACCCTTTAGCAGGCCGTCAGTGCCAATGGCTTCGCGATAAGGGCCATAGAAAGCGGAAGCATATTTTGCCGTATAAGAAAGAATGCCGACATCTTGAAATCCCGCATCATCCAGCGCCTGGCGAATAGCACCAATGCGCCCATCCATCATATCGGAGGGCGCGATGATGTCCGCCCCAGCCTCAGCTTGGCACAACGCGCCTTCCACAATTCGAGCTACGCTTTCGTCATTGACGATAATGCCCTTATCTAAAACACCATCATGGCCATGATCGGTGAAGGGATCGAGTGCAGCATCGGTGATAACTCCAAGCTCTGGAATAGATGCCTTAACCGCTCGGACGAATTGGCAAATCAAATTATCAGGATTGGCAATTTCACTTCCAGTACGATCACGTTTATCTTGCGATACATTAGGGAAGGGGGCGATCGCTGGAATGCCAAGCTTATGGGCACGCTTTGCGATCTTCACCGCACGATCAACACTATACCTTGAAACACCAGGCATAGAGTTCAGCGCCTCTTCTTTATCCTTACCCTCGATGACAAAGATCGGCAAAATGAGGTCATCAACAGTAAGCCTGTGTTCACGAACCATCCTTCGGGTCCAGTCAAACCGGCGATTACGGCGCAGCCTGCGGCTACCCGTAACGGCATCTACGATCTCAGTAGTGGTATTGGAAACTTGGGAATTGTCGGACATTTATCGTTCTACTCAATATTACTAAATCACTGGATCAACCATTAGCACAAAGAAATGTCTTGGGAAAAGCGCCCATTAGCAGAATGTCTCCATTGCGCTTAATTTGTGGCTCGCTATCGTGCAAAAATGACAAGTAATAATGACATTTTGTTTGAGGTGAAGGGCCGCGCTGGTATCATCACCCTCAACAAACCCAAAACGTTAAACGCTGTAACTGATGCAATGCTGAGCGCTTTGAATAGCCAATTGGATAGCTGGGAAAACGATAATTCGATTTCACGCGTAATCATCAAAGCTGCAAAAGGCCGGGCATTTTCAGCTGGTGGAGATATCCGCCACCTCTATGAGTGTGGTATAAAGAAACAATATGATTTCAAATTCTTTGCCCGCGAGTATGCCTTGAACGCCCGAATTGCTAATTTTCACAAACCTTACATCGCCCTTGTTGATGGACTTGTGATGGGCGGTGGTGTTGGTGTCTCTTTCCACGGTTCCCACCGCATTGCAGGGGAGGCCATTGGTTTCGCGATGCCTGAAGTGGGTATTGGGTTCTTTCCAGATGTTGGTGCTTCATATTTTCTCTCAAGACTTAAAGATAGCCTAGGTATTTATTTGGGTTTAACTGGAGCACGGGTAAAACAAGCTGATGCCCTCTGGTCTGGCCTTGCCACCCATGGCTGCAAGTCGCAAGATTTTGAAGCGCTGGAAGAAGAACTATGTGATGCAGATGATATGGAAGCAGTTCTAACCAAATATGCCCATGCACCACAGGCAGGTATGATAGAGACGAACTTTGAAAAGATTGCATTACACTATCAAGGCAATTGCGTTGATCAGATCATCGCAACGCTTCAACAAGCAGCGATCAACGATGAATGGGCAAAAGACTCGGCTGCAACACTTTTAAGCATGTCTCCAACCTCATTGATGATTGCCTATCGGCAAATCAAGCAAGGTTCAAAGCTCACGATGAAAGACTGTATGAAGATGGAGTACCGTATTTTACATCGTATTCTTGTCGGCAATGACTTCTATGAGGGAATTAGAGCTGCAATCATTGATAAGGACAACCTGCCAAAATGGACGCCGAGCGCTCTTGTTGATATTGACCCAAACAAAATTGACGCGCATTTTGCAGATCTTGGAGTAAATGAGTTGCAGCTCTCATGAACGGACAATTAGAAGTCACAGCAAAACCGTTATCAAAACCAGCCCGTTGGGTGGAAGTTGGTTTCAGCCTGTTCCTCCGGCTTTTGGCCATCGTCTTCTTTGCCCTATCCTTGCATACATGGATGACAGCCATTGGTTTTTGGGAAGGGAGCAACTTTCGGTTTGATACGATGAGTACTCCGTGGAAAATTTATACCGCAATGTTGCTGGTGCTCAATCCGGTCACCACTGTGGGGCTATGGACAACTCTTTCTTGGGGGCGTGTTGTGTGGTTCTTAGCAATCGGCACTCAAATCATCGGATTATTACGGTTTGATCTTGGCTCAATGCTTGGAAATCAGTTGATGTTGTTCCATCTTGGAACCTTAGCAATTTATGTGATTTTTCAATTGGCACTGTTTTTCATCAACAAGGAAGAGTGAATCTATAGCCTTTACATAATATTAAAACCAACAATTACAACAACTTGTAAGTTCGCTGGTAAGATTCAGTTAAGTCTGTACTTTGACTAAAATTTTATTCGCATGCCGTAGATTAGGTCTCAAGGCGGAAACATATTCGTCAAACACAGGACTAAATGAGGCATAATAAAATGAACAATGCAGACATGATCGGCACAGCAGTGCCAACTTCGACTGGAAAAAAGGCAATCAAGCCAGTTTATCTTGAAGCACTAACTTTGGTGGAACGTCTTCACCGTCGTCTTCTCGATGTAATCAAAGACGAGTTTGACCGCCAAGGGCGCAGTGATATTAATGCTGTTCAAGCTCTGTTGCTCTATAACTTGGGTGATGCAGAACTAACGGCTGGTGAACTTCGTACACGAGGTTACTATCTTGGTTCAAACGTTTCCTACAACCTCAAGAAATTGGTTGATATGGGTTATATCCATCACCAGCGTTCACGCACAGACCGCCGTTCGGTACGTGTTAGTCTAACAGAAGAGGGCAAGAACGTTGCGCAAACTGTTGATGCGCTTTACGAACGTCATACCCAATCTTTGGAGCAAATCGGTGAAATCAATTCCGAAAGCTTCGAGCAATTGAACAAATCTCTTCAGCGCCTTGAGCGTTTCTGGACAGACCAAATTCTTTACCGCCTATAATTCGGTAATCAATAGGTTCTCATTGGTCCAAAGACCATTAGGTTCGCCCCTCCCCATAAAAAATGGGAGTAGGGGCGAACCTAATTAGCCTTGCGTGCTCAACGGTTGATCACAATTTGCTGAACACCGTAAAAAACTGGTAATTGCTCTTGCCTTGCAAGCATTTTCGCCGCATTTCATCATCATATTGATTGAGTCAAATTTATCATAACCTTGCGTAATGCTACACATGCTTTACGCTTTGTTAAAGAGATATAGCCCATCTGGTATTTTATTGAGGATATCAGGGGGATGAATGGAATGGAGAATCGCAGAATGGCTCGTAAATTCGCGAATTTGAATAGCTTTAAAAGGAAGACTCTACCAGTCCGAGCTTTAACGGCTCCACTCCTCAGCTTTTTTGTATTATTCGGTGGCCTATCCCTAACCACTATCCCAGCAACAGCCCAAACCGCAATTGATAGCATTATCAATGCGCAAGGGCGTGATGCCTGGGGTGATAAATTCGATGCTCGCTCAACAAACCGCTCAAAAGTTACATCAAATACCCCAATTTTTGCGCCGCAAACGATCAATTACATTCAACAAGCCATCGCAGAATATCAAAATATCACGGCTTCCGGTGGATGGCCTGTGGTTCCTGCAGATAAGAAAATGAAAATAGGCGTTAGCTCAGCGGCTGTTGCTGTCTTGCGGCGCAGGTTGATCATTTCTGGTGATTTATCACGAGGGGCAGGGGCCTCTAATCAATTTGATAGTTACGTCGATGCAGCCGTAAAACGTTTGCAACGGCGTCACGGTTTACCTGCCGATGGCGTTTTGGGGCGCTATTCTTTTGCCGCCATGAACGTGCCAGCAAATATACGACTTGGGCAATTGCAAACCAATCTGGTGCGGTTGAAGTCGATGTCCGGTTTTCTTGGCCAACGTTATGTTATGGTCAATATCCCGGCGGCTCAAATCGAGGCCGTTGAAAATGATCGTGTTGCCCAGCGCCACACCGCTATTGTTGGTCGTGAAAGCCGTCAAACCCCAATTCTCAATTCAAAAATTTATGAGTTGAATCTCAACCCTTATTGGACGGCTCCTAAGTCGATTATCCGAAAAGACATTATTCCATTGATGCGTAAAGACCCAACATATCTTACCCGCAATAAAATTCTTCTGTTTGATGGAAATGGTCAAGAAGTGCCTCCATCGTCCGTCGATTGGAGTACGGATGAGGCGGTCAAATTACGCTTTCGCCAAGAGCCCAGCCGTATTAATGCCATGAGTTCTGCAAAAATAAATTTCCCAAATCCCCATGCCGTTTATATGCACGATACTCCTCAAAAGGGGCTGTTCAATAAACTTATTCGGTTTGAATCATCGGGTTGTGTGCGGGTGAAAAATGTACGCGATTTACTCGTCTGGCTTGCAAAAGATACGCCAGGCGGTTCTCGCTCTTCCCTCGAAGCGAAAATCCGTTCTGGTGAGCGTACGGATGTTAAATTGAGTAAACCCGTACCCGTCTATTTTACCTACATAACCGCCTGGTCGACACATAATGGCGTTGTTCAATTTCGTGATGACATCTATCAGCGCGATGGTGTAGATGAATTGGCACTCAGTCAGTAAAACCCAGCCAGTTGTGGGCTGCTATAGTGAACAGCCGATGGATCATTTTTTCTTTTTTTAGCTATTTCAGAGCGCGCACTTTTCATTTAAAGGTGCGCAAACATTCTATATAGGGTTTTCAATATGACACTTGATATTTTCTTTGGCCGCAGCTTGGCAGATGCCGATCCAAAATTAAACGCTTCGATAACCGGTGAATTAAATCGCCAGCGTCATGAGGTGGAATTGATAGCCTCAGAAAACATTGTCTCTCGGGCTGTCCTTGAAGCGCAAGGCTCTATCATGACCAACAAATATGCCGAAGGTTATCCAGGGCGTCGATACTACGGTGGCTGCGAATTTGTAGATGTTGCCGAAAATTTGGCCATAGAACGCATTACAAAACTGTTTGATTGTAAATTCGCCAACGTTCAGCCAAATTCCGGGTCACAAGCGAACCAAGCCGTATTCCAAGCCCTCATCAAACCTGGTGATACGATCATGGGAATGAGCTTAGATGCTGGTGGTCATTTGACCCACGGGTCTGCCCCAAACCAATCTGGTAAATGGTTCAATGCGGTTCAATATGGGGTTCGTAAAGATACCGACCAAATCGATTTTGATGAGGTGGAAAGCCTTGCAAAAGAACATCAACCCAAGCTTATTATAGCCGGAGGCTCTGCCTACCCACGCCAAATTGATTTCGCAAAATTTCGTGAAATCGCCGATATGGTTGGAGCCTATTTATTTGTTGATATGGCGCACTTTGCGGGGTTGGTAGCGGGTGGTGTTCACCCAAGCCCGTTTCCCCACGCCCATGTAGCCACATCAACGACCCATAAAACTTTGCGCGGCCCCCGTGGTGGATTGATATTGACCAACGATGAAGCCCTATCGAAAAAGCTGAATTCTGCAATATTTCCCGGCATCCAGGGCGGGCCTTTAATGCACGTAATTGCGGCTAAAGCTGTGGCATTCGGCGAGGCCTTGACCCCAGAATTTAAAGACTATGCGGCGAGCATAGTCGAAAATGCAAAAGCTTTAGGGGAAACCCTAAAAGCTGGGGGCTTGGATTTGGTGTCTGGTGGTACCGATACCCACGTTCTACTGGTGGACCTGCGGCCCAAAGAGCTGACGGGTAAGGTCGTCGAGGCTGCCCTTGGCCGCGCAAATATCACCTGTAACAAGAACGGAGTACCGTTTGATCCACAAAAACCGACAATTACCTCTGGGGTGCGTTTAGGTACGCCAGCAGCAACCACTCGTGGGTTCGGTGTTGTTGAATTTCAAGAAGTGGGAACCCACATCCTTGAAGTGGTTGAGGGGCTTGTTGCTAATGGGGAAGAGAATAATGGTGCGGTTGAAGCAGCTGTTGCAAAAAAAGTTATTGCTCTCACTGATCGATTCCCGATTTACTCTGGCATGTAGTCTCCAATCTAGGTTCGACTACGTCTAACGATTGAAGGGAATCCCCATGCGTTGCCCATTTTGTAATTGTGATGATACCCAGGTGAAAGACAGCCGGCCTTCCGAGGACAACACGACCATTCGTCGTCGTCGGATTTGTGCTGATTGTGGTGGCCGCTTCACTACCTTTGAACGAATACAGTTACGAGAGTTATTCGTATTAAAAAAATCGGGACGAAAAGTAGCCTTTAACCGCGATAAATTGGCGAATTCCGTAAACATCGCTTTGCGCAAGCGGGATGTGGATGAAGCTCGTATCGAGCGAATGATCAGTGGGGTGGTTCGCCAACTTGAAAGCTCAGGTGAAACTGAAATCGAAGTTGCAAAAATTGGAGCTCTAGCTTTGGAAGGCCTCAAGGGGTTAGATGATGTCGCCTATGTACGCTTTGCTAGCGTTTACCGCGATTTTACCCAAACCAGTGATTTCCAAGAACTTCTAGGAGAGTTGGAAAAATCTGAAAAAGGCGCAGGCACCCATGACAAAAGCGGATGATCAGTCCTATATTGCTGCCTGCTTACGGCTTGCCCGCCGTCATCGCGGGATAACTGGAACCAATCCGGCAGTTGGTACTTTGTTGGTACGGGATGGTGTCGTGCTGGGAAAAGGTATTACGGCAAAAGGCGGTCGCCCCCATGCTGAGCCAATTGCCATAGCAGAAGCTGAAAGAAGGGCTGCTGAGGGCGCCAACGGTGCAACAGCATATGTTTCCCTAGAACCCTGTGCCCATCATGGCGCAACCCCTCCCTGCGCTGCCGCATTAATTGATGCAGGGGTAAGCAGAGTTGTCACAGCTTGGATTGATCCCGATCGACGAGTAGACGGTAAAGGCCATGAGATGCTGCGATCAGCGTCTGTGAGAGTTGAAACCGGATTTGAATCTGAAACGGCTGCACTCGATTTATCAGGTTACTTGAATCGAAAAATCAACAACCGCCCGCAAGTGATTCTAAAGCTTGCAGTTTCATCAGATGGAAAACTTGGCCAGAAAGGGAAAGAAATTAGCATTACCGGCGACCTTGCTAAAAGATATGTGCACAGAATGCGCGCGGAGTATGATGCAATATTAGTGGGTCGTGGAACCATTGATAGTGATGATCCGCTATTGAATTGCCGATTGCTAGGCCTAGAAAAACGATCACCCCACCGTTTCGTTCTGGATACAAATGCGAGTCTCTCGCCAAATTCACAGCTTGCACAAACGGCACATAAAATTCCGATCTCATTGATTACGATTAAACCCTCGTTGGGTGAGGCTCTGGTGCAACTAGGCGTGCGGCACTTTGCATCCCAGTTGCATGAGAACCGGTTGGCTGTCCCTGAAATACTGGAAGATATGGCAAGTGCAGGTATTTCCAGCCTGATGGTCGAAGGGGGGGCAGAAACGGCGCGATGTTTCTTGAAAGCAAATTCGATTGACGAAATAGCCCTGTTCACAGGAACATCCACCCTTGGGAAAGGGGCGATCGCTTCACCAATAACACAAGATCAAATACCGGAAGATTTCAAATTGGTTCGTCATTTAAAACTAGGCAAAGATCACTTGCATCTTTATCGTCGAAAAATGTCATTTGAAGCAGGAATGGAATAATGTTCACCGGCCTAATCTCTGCCATTGGCACCATCGAAGAGGCAAAGAAATTGCCGCAAGGAATGCGCTATAGCGTGGCTTCGAGTTACCCACTGGACAGCATCGATATCGGAGCTTCCATTGCCCATGATGGGGTCTGCTTGACCGTTGTCACAAAGGCCGGTGGTCACTATCAGGTTGAGGCTTGGGAAGAAGCGCTACGTTTAACGAGCGCAGGTAGTTGGGAAATTGGCACGCAGCTCAACCTCGAAAGGGCTTTAAAACTCGGTGATGAGTTGGGCGGTCATTTAGTTTCCGGCCATGTCGATGGCATGGCCAAAGTGATTTTAGTTGAGGAGCAGGGCGATGCTACTCGCTATACCTTTGAGGCTCCCGATGAATTGGCCCGATTCATTGCCCCAAAAGGCTCGATAGCACTCAATGGAACTTCCCTGACAGTAAACGGTGTTGAGGGAAATAAATTTGATGTCTTACTCATCAAGCACACGAAAGAGGTGACAACTTGGGGGAGCGTTAAGGTAACCGATCAATTAAACATCGAGGTGGATACAATGGCACGTTATGCTGCTCGACTTGCACAATTTCCAATAACCTGACTGTGCAAACTGCAAATAATGTCGAATTATCTTGCACTCATCGCGCCCCCGTGTTTTGTGCCGTAAACAAGCCTATTGGAAGAAATTATGCCTCATATCCTCATCCTTGATGCCCCTTATTATACGCACATTTCAAAAGCACTCGTCGCTGGTGCAGAGGAAGTTCTTACCAAAGCAGGGGCAAGTTGGGATTACATTCCCGTACCTGGCGTGTTGGAAATTCCTGCCGCGATTTCTATGGCGCTAGAAGGAATGGCACGCGGGAACACGCATTACGACGGGTTCATTACCCTAGGCTGTGTTATTCGTGGTGAGACAACCCATTACGAAGTTGTTGCCTTTGAATCTGCCCGTGCCATCATGGATTTATCGATTGGTGAATTTTTAGCCCTCGGGAATGGAATTCAGACGGTTGAAAATGAAGCGCAAGCACTGGCTCGTGCGAATGTCGACGAGATGAATAAGGGGGGGCATGCAGCATCTGCAGTCTTAGAAATGATCAAATTACGTGAGAAGTTCCTTGTCTGATTCAAAGCCAAACCCTAACCCTCAATCGAAGCGCAATCCAACACCTGCAAACAAACGGGGGGCTGCGAGGCTCTCAGCCGTTCAAGCTCTCTATCAAATGGACATCAGCGGTGCTGGATTGACAGAAGTAGTTGCTGAATATGAAAACTTTCGCCTTGGACGCGAAATCGATGGCGAGATGTATCTTGAAGCAGATCATGCTTGGTTTCGCGGTATCGTTGCGGGAGTTGTGAAAGAGCAAAAGAAGATTGACCCAATTATTCATCAAGCAATGAGTGATGATTGGCCCTTATCGCGTATTGACTCAACCCTAAGGGCAGTCTTGCGTTCAGCCGTGTTTGAGCTCACAAATCGGCCAGATGTGGATGCCCGTGTGGTGGTGAGTGAATATGTAGAAGTGGCGAAGGCCTTCTTTGATGGGGATGAATCAAAAATGGTCAACGGAGTTCTTGACCGTGTTGCTCGCCAGTTACGCGCCGGAGAGTTGGACGAAAAGCCCGACCCAGAAACAGACCCAGTGCCAGAAACTGCAATTGATCCGGAGCCCAAACCGGAGCCTGAAGGTTGAAGCGGTCCGGCGAATTTGAATGGATTTCTCGTTACCTTTCACCCTTGGCCGGAGAAAATTCATTTCAACTAAAAGATGATGCTGCCCTTTTGCCCGTACCAGATGGTTCAGAATTGGTTGTCACGCAAGATGCCGTCCTAGAAAACATCCATTTCTTGAGCGATGATCCAGTCGATACGGTTGCGCAAAAAGCTCTGCGGGTGAATGTTTCAGATATCATCGCAAAAGGCGCTAAGCCCTTTGCCTACTCAATGGCATTGGGCGTTCCAGACAGTTGGGAAGACCATGAAATGCTACGCTTTTGTAAAGGTCTTGAAGCCGATCAACAACAATATGGGTTATCCCTCACAGGTGGAGATACCTATCGCTCACCTGAACGCCTATGCGTTTCAATCACAATGTTTGGCACAGTTACAAAAGGGCAATACAAAAGCCGAATGGGAGCAAGAGCAGGTGATCTACTCGTCGTGAGTGGAACTATTGGCGACGGTGCGATTGGCTTAAAAGTAGCAACGGGTGAGTTGCTGGTTAAGGCGGGGGAAGCTAAAAATCATCTCAGCGCTTACCGATTGCCAAACCCACCATTACCTCTTGCCAAGGCGATAGCCAACCATGCCACGGCCTCAATGGATATATCAGATGGTCTGTTGGGGGATTGCCGTAAACTTTGCGAAGCTTCCAATGTTTCCGCTCGTATTGAGCGCTCGCAAATTCCCTTATCCGGTGCTGTTGAAAAGCAAATCAAGGCCGATGAGAATCTATGGGACGCTGTATTAGCAGGCGGCGATGATTATCAATGCCTCTGCACCGTCTCCCCTGAGCAATGGCAAGCATTTCAGATCGCGGCACTCGATGACGGCATCAGTGTTAGCGAAATTGGAAAAATAACAGGGGATGGTGCATCAAAGATATACCTGACGAACAATGGTGTGTCATTGTCTCAAACTGTTGAATCTTTCACCCATTTCTAGCTGCTAACTCTCAGGCTCACGATGACAACTGAAACCGTTATAGACCCTAATGCTTCGGCTCGCCGTAATGCATTGATATTGGCTGCCGCTCAAGCCCTCTGCGGAGCAGCTGCGCCGATCTCGATTGCGCTTGGGGGTTTGGCTGGCATTTATTTGCTTGGTGCTGATAAGTCTTTAGCCACGGCGCCAGTTACCGGATATAATCTGGGGATCGCTTTAGCAGCTATACCCGCCGCCATGTTGATGGCGCGGATTGGTCGAAGACTTGGGTTCATTTCAGGTGCTGTCGTTGGGATTATCGGAATGTTGGTATCCAGCTACGCGATCTATACAGGTAGCTTCGCAATATTCTGTGTCGGCATGTTGTTATCTGGTTGCGGAAGCTCTTTCACCCAACAATACAGATTTGCTGCAGCCGACCAAGGTACAGCCGACTTCAAGCCCAAAGCGATTTCTTGGGTCTTGGCTGGAGGCATATTTGCAGGGGTCATTGGTCCACAAACGGCAATCAATTTTAGGGATATGTTTGCACCAATCGAATTTGCCGGCGCTTATTTTGCAGGTTCTTTTCTGCTGCTTGCGGGGATCATCGTTCTGTCATTCTTGAAATTTGATGCCCCCGCAACCAAACAAGAGCGCAATAATGAAGACACCGGTCGCCCGTTAAGCCAGATAATTAAACAGCCAAAATTTATTGTCGCAGTTCTATGTGCCGTTGGGTCCTACGCATTAATGACCTTCGTCATGACCGGGGCACCGCTAGCAATGATGGTCACTGGATATACGCCGGATGATTCGACTTGGGGTATTCAGTGGCACGTTCTAGCCATGTTTGGCCCTAGTTTCTTCACTGGTAACTTAATTGCCCGTTTTGGAAAAATGAGGATCATAGCAATTGGTCTAGCTCTCTTGGGTCTTTGTGCTGTGGTTGCGTTACAAGGTATTGCACTAACAAATTTCTATGGTGCTTTGATACTGTTAGGGATTGGTTGGAATTTTGGTTTCATTGGCGCAACAACGTTGCTGACAGAAACCTATCAGCCCGAAGAGAGAGCAAAAGCGCAAGGGGCCAATGATTTCATACTCTTCTCGATGACTGCCTTTGCTTCTTTCATGGCAGGTCAAACTCTCAATGCCTATGGAGCTGCTGGTTGGAATGCCATCAACATGGTGGTGTTCCCTGTCATCACAATTTGTTTGCTTGGCCTTTTATGGCTCAAATTCCAAACAAAACATGAGGCCGCCTAAATAAGCAATTGTGCAGATTCACAAGCAAAAGTGAACAAAACCTTGACGTGGGCGATTTGAACAGTATTTTCCGCCTCACAAGTTGGGAGGCTCGTAAAAGCTCCCCAATTTCATTGACGTTCTGCGCTACCCGGCCAAATTCTGAAGCGGGATTATCAGGACACATCTTACTATTTTGGGGAATCCAATTATGGAACCTTTATATCTAGCAATCGTTTGCGGTCTGCTCTCGATTGTTTATGCCATTTGGGCATCTAAGTCAGTGATGAGCGCTGACGCAGGTAACGAGCGTATGCAAGAAATTGCCGCCGCTATTCAAGAAGGCGCAACAGCTTATTTGTCGCGTCAGTACATGACAATCGCCGCAGTTGGCGTGGTTGTGTTCGCCATCGTTTGGTGGTTGCTTGGTGGCCTTGTTGCTGTCGGCTTCCTTGTTGGCGCAATACTTTCCGGTGCAGCAGGCTTTATCGGCATGTTGGTATCGGTTCGCGCAAACGTGCGTACCGCACAAGCCGCAAGCCAAAGCCTTGGCGCTGGTCTTGCAATTGCGTTTAAGTCTGGTGCGATTACCGGTCTTCTCGTTGCTGGTTTAGCACTTCTCGGCATCTCAGTTTATTACTATGTGCTGATTGGTCCTTTGGGCTTTGCCCCAGAAAGCCGCACGGTAATTGATGCGCTTGTTGCGCTTGGCTTCGGTGCTTCGCTTATTTCCATCTTTGCCCGTCTTGGCGGTGGTATCTTTACTAAAGGTGCTGACGTTGGTGGTGATCTTGTTGGTAAGGTTGAAGCTGGTATTCCTGAGGATGATCCACGGAACCCTGCAACGATTGCGGATAACGTGGGCGATAATGTTGGCGACTGTGCTGGCATGGCTGCTGATTTGTTTGAGACCTATGCGGTGTCAATCGTCGCAACCATGGTCTTGGCCTCCATCTACTTTGCAGGTACAGACCTTCTTCACCCAATCATGGCGTTGCCATTGGCAATCGGTGGCGTTTGTGTTGTGACTTCAATCATCGGTACATTCTTCGTCAAGCTTGGTGCAAACAACTCAATCATGGGTGCTTTGTATAAAGGCTTTATCGCAACTGCGCTTCTGTCCATTCCAGCGATCTACGTGATGATCTACTGGTTGATCGGCACTGGCGACATTGTCGGTCAAACCTTCACAGGTATGGACTTGTTCTATTGTGCACTAGCTGGTCTGGCCATTACGGCTCTCATCATCTGGGTGACAGAGTACTACACGGGCACAAACTACCGTCCTGTGCAGTCTATCGCTAAGGCGTCTGAATCTGGCCACGGTACAAACGTGATCCAGGGTCTTGCGATCTCGCTTGAATCAACAGCTATCCCTGCGATTATCATCATCGTTGGTATTCTTGTTACTTATGCTCTAGCGGGCCTCTTCGGTATCGCGATTGCGGTAACAGCGATGCTTGCCTTGGCTGGTAACGTGGTTGCTCTCGACGCATTTGGTCCTGTGACCGATAACGCCGGTGGCATTGCTGAAATGGCTGAACTGCCTGAAGAGGTGCGCCAAACAACCGATGCGCTGGATGCTGTGGGTAACACCACCAAAGCGGTTACCAAAGGCTACGCTATTGGTTCTGCCGGTCTTGGTGCGCTTGTGTTGTTCGCGGCATACACCGAGGATCTGAAGTTCTTTGCAGCCAATGCGGCTCCAGGCACTTTCTTTGAAGGTGTTAGCGTCGATTTCTCGCTCTCTAACCCATATGTGGTTGTCGGCCTGATCTTTGGTGCGATGCTTCCTTATGTCTTCA
>JAZGFF010000159.1:0-6419 GCA_036479095.1 Rhizobiaceae bacterium
AACTACGCCCCGTAGATCAATTGCGCCAAGTGTTTAAGAGCGCCGGCATCGATCTAAACGACCCAATTGTAACTTCCTGCGGATCTGGTGTGACCGCTGCGATACTCATTCTCGCACTAGAAACCATCGGGCATGAAGAGGTTATGCTCTATGATGGCTCCTGGACAGAATGGGGTGGTCGCGCGGATACTAAGGTCGTGACTTAGCTGATCTTTATTGGTTGCTTCGCAAATCATGCAGCGCAACCTCAAATTCCGCCTTCGAGTTGCACCACATTCTTTGCCAAACGTGTGCGAACTTGCACTGAGTTTTTTCGACCAACGCGGCTGTAAAGGTCAATCACATCTTGGTTGATCATCCGGAAGCAACCACTCGATGCGGCCTTACCGATTGAATAGGGTTTTGTGGTTCCGTGGATACGATACATGGTGTCCTTACCGCCTTTAAACAAATACATGGCGCGAGCGCCTAAGGGGTTTGCGGGACTGCCTTTCAAGCCGTCAGCATATTTTTTAAGGGATGGATTGCGTTCAATCATTTCAGCTGGCGGTGTCCAGGTGGGCCATTTTTGTTTCCACTGCAGAATTGCATTGCCTGTCCAACCAAAGCCTTCCTTGCCGACAGCAATCCCATAACGCATGGCCATACCGTTTGCTTCGACCAAGTAGAGCAAGCGATTACCCGCATCCACGACGATCGTCCCTGGCCGTTCGGGGCCATAATATGGAACATGCCGGCGTAGGTATTTGGAATTCATCTTGGTATAATCAAAAGCGGGAATGGCAATACCGTCATCGTTTATTGATGAATAAACACTGTTGTAATCAAACACCCTTGATGCAGGGCGGCTTGCCACAGCCTGATCGCGCGCTTCATCGCCAGCGTCGCGCTCTGGGCCAACAGTTCGGGTGAAACTCTTAGCCAAAGGCGGCGCATAGGAAGAGCTTGAGCTGGTGGTGGCCGTACAAGCGGACAAAAGCATGGAGCCTAAAACAAGTACAAGGCTTGGTCTTACATTTACAACTGACATCTAAACTCTCCCAATTTTAATCAGCGCAATGCGCTGGAATAAACCGGAATTATCATAGGCCCCTGCCCGGATATGTTAAATATGGCACACTTTAGCATATTACGCAAAACTAATGGACGGGAAGGGTAAACGGCTCAACCAACAAAAAGGCCGCCCAGTTTCCCAGACGGCCTTTTGTTATTGTTCCCAGATGGAAATGCTTATTCAGCGGCTTCCGAGTCGGTCATATCGGCAAGCATTGCAGCTTCCGCTTCAGCCACCTTGCGCTGCTCTTCGATGATAAGATCATCACGACCGTTCGCTATACGGCGTACTTGGTTCATCACCCCGCCAGTACCAGCTGGGATCAAACGACCAACGATCACGTTCTCTTTCAAGCCTTCCAACGTATCAGCCTTACCGGCAACAGCCGCTTCGGTTAGTACGCGAGTTGTTTCTTGGAACGAAGCCGCAGAGATGAAGGAGCGTGTTTGCAAGGATGCTTTTGTTATGCCTAGCAAAATTGGTGTTCCAACAGCAGGTTTGCGTTTTTCTTCGATGAGTTTCTCGTTCATCAAGTCCATTTCGATGGCGTCCATTTGCTCACCGCGCACAAGGCCGGATTCGCCTGGGTCGCTGATTTCAACTTTTTGCAACATTTGGCGAACGATCACCTCAATATGCTTGTCGTTGATACCCACGCCTTGCAGACGATACACTTCTTGAACTTCGTCAACGAGGTAAGACGCAAGCGCCTCGACACCCTTCACAGCAAGGATATCATGCGGTGCTGGGTTCCCATCGAGCAGATAATCGCCTTTTTCAATTGGGTCGCCATCTTGGTGGTGGAAAGGTTTCCCTTTTGGAATTAGGTGCTCCACTGGTTCTACAGTCTCATCATTTGGCTCAATGTGAATACGGCGTTTGTTCTTGTAATCACGACCAAAACGAATTGTCCCTGAAATTTCTGCAATAACAGCAGCATCTTTCGGGCGGCGCGCTTCAAACAGCTCAGCAACACGCGGTAGACCACCGGTGATGTCTTTTGTTTTTGCAGATTCAAGCGGCACACGGGCAATAACATCACCAGCATGAATATCCGCACCCGGTTCAACGGAGAGAATCGCATCCACAGAAAGCAAGAAGCGACCTTCACCACCTTGCTGGGAGTGAACAATCTTACCCTTCTTGTCATTGACAACAAGAGCCGGTTTCAAATCTGCGCCACGCGGATTGGTGCGCCAATCGATCACGACACGTTTGACAATACCCGTATTTTCATCGGCACTTTCAGAAACGGAAACACCGTCCAAAAGATCCTCGAATTCAACAATCCCAGATTCTGGGGTAAGAATTGGGCGTGTGTAAGGATCCCATTCCGCAATACGCTGACCCTGTTTCACAGTATCGCCATCATCCACCAGAATGCGTGAACCGTAGTTCACCCGGTGCACAGCGCGCTCTTTACCTTGCTCATCCATGATCAGCACGGCCATATTGCGACCCAGTACCATCATGTTTCCAGCTGAATCGCGGACCATGTTACGGTTACGAACTTTGACAATGCCTTCATACGAAGATTCGGTGAAGGATGAATCAACAACGTTGGCTGTACCACCAATGTGGAACG
Organism: Rhizobiaceae bacterium; assembly: GCA_036479095.1. Lineage (GTDB taxonomy): Bacteria > Pseudomonadota > Alphaproteobacteria > Rhizobiales > Rhizobiaceae > Pseudahrensia. The sequence continues at coordinate 2,640 of JAZGFF010000159.1, forward strand.
TCCGCATGGTTAGCTGTGTACCCGGCTCACCAATTGATTGCGCTGCAATCACACCAACGGCTTCACCCATATTCACAGGCGTACCGCGAGCCAAATCGCGACCATAACAGGTACCACAAATACCGGTACGCGTATCACAGGTTAATGCTGAGCGAATTTTCACCTGTTGAATACCAGCGTCATCAATCACGATAACATCTGGGTCCTCAATGGACTGTCCGGCTTTCACCAACACGTCACCAGTTTCTGGATCAACCACATCTTCAGCAGCAGCCCGGCCAACAATTCGTTGACCAAGAGAAGCAACAACCTGACCAGAATCTACGATGGCTTGCATCGTAAGGCCATTTTGAGTTCCGCAATCAGTTTCATTGATGATGCAATCTTGAGCAACATCAACCAAACGGCGAGTTAGGTAACCAGAGTTAGCAGTCTTCAAAGCCGTGTCTGCAAGACCCTTACGGGCACCGTGGGTGGAGTTGAAGTACTCCATCACTGTCAGACCTTCTTTAAAGTTTGAGATGATCGGCGTCTCAATGATTTCACCCGATGGCTTGGCCATAAGGCCACGCATACCGGCAAGCTGTTTCATCTGTGCAGGAGAACCACGCGCCCCAGAGCGAGACATCATGTAGACTGAATTCATCTGCAATTGACGCCCATTCTCATCGAACTTAGTTGCTTGCAGACCGTCCATCATTTCATCGGCAACCTTGTCACCACATTTCGCCCAGGCATCAACAACTTTGTTATATTTTTCGCCTTGGGTGATCAAACCATCATTATACTGCTGCTCAAACTCTTTGGTAAGCGCTGAGGTTTCTGCAACCATTCCTTCCTTAGTATCAGGAATAACCATGTCGTCCTTACCGAACGAAATGCCAGCTTTACAAGCGTGTTCAAAACCCAGTTTCATGATTTGATCAGCGAAAATGACAGTGTCTTTTTGACCGCATTTACGATAAACCTTATCGATCATTGCCGAGATGTTTTTCTTCGTCATCTCTTGGTTGACGATCTCATAATCAACACCAACGCGTTTAGGCAACAACGCGCCCATCAACATGCGTCCAGGTGTCGTCTCAAAAATCTGTGAGGTAGGATTCCCTTCCTCATCAAAGCCTTCATAACGACCTTTGATTTTTGTGTGCATGGTCACGACTTTATTATCAATTGCATGCTGCAATTCACCCATGTCACCAAAAATCATACCTTGACCCGGCTCGTTTTCTGCTTCGATTGACAAATAATACAGACCCAAAACAATATCCTGCGAAGGCACAATGATTGGTTGACCATTGGCAGGGTGCAAGATGTTGTTGGTAGACATCATCAATACGCGCGCTTCCAATTGAGCTTCCAATGAAAGTGGCACGTGAACAGCCATTTGGTCACCGTCAAAGTCGGCATTGAATGCAGCACAAACGAGCGGATGAAGATGGATGGCTTTACCTTCGATCAACACGGGCTCGAAAGCTTGGATACCAAGGCGGTGAAGTGTTGGTGCGCGGTTCAAGAGAACCGGATGCTCCCGGATCACCTCATCCAAGATATCCCAAACTTCAGGCTTTTCTTTTTCCACGAGCTTTTTAGCTTGTTTAACGGTTGAGGAATAACCCTTGGCATCAAGGCGTGCATAAATAAATGGCTTGAACAATTCTAAGGCCATTTTCTTAGGCAGACCACATTGGTGCAATTTCAATTCTGGACCAACCACGATCACGGAGCGGCCTGAATAATCAACCCGTTTACCGAGCAAGTTTTGACGGAAACGCCCCTGCTTACCTTTCAGCATGTCGGAAAGAGATTTCAACGGACGCTTATTCGCACCAGTAATTGTACGCCCACGACGACCATTGTCGAAGAGTGCATCAACCGATTCTTGCAACATGCGTTTTTCATTGCGGATAATAATGTCCGGTGCACGCAGTTCCATCAAACGCTTCAAACGGTTGTTACGGTTGATGACTCGGCGGTACAAATCGTTCAAATCAGAGGTCGCAAAGCGGCCACCATCAAGAGGAACTAGCGGACGCAAATCCGGCGGTATCACAGGGATAGTTTTCATGATCATCCATTCAGGGCGATTGCCTGAATCGAGAAAAGCCTCAGCAGTCTTAAGGCGTTTTGATAGTTTCTTATACTTGAGCTCAGACGTTGTTGTCGCAATTTCTTCGCGTAACTGATTGACCAGCTTTTCCATGTCCAGTGCAGAAAGCATCTCATGAATAGCTTCGGCACCAATCATGGCTGAGAATGACTCATCGCCGTACTCTTCTTGCGCAAGCATGTGCTCTTCTTCGGAGAGCAATTGGAACTCTTTTAGTGGCGTCAAACCTGCTTCGATAATCACGAAGTTTTCAAAATAGAGAATCCGCTCAAGATCTTTCAATGTTAAATCAAGCAACAATCCGATGCGCGATGGCAAGGATTTCAAGAACCAAATGTGGGCAACTGGCGAAGCGAGATCAATGTGACCCATGCGCTCGCGACGAACCCGCGAAAGGGTGACTTCGACGCCGCATTTTTCACAGATAATGCCTTTGTATTTCATCCGCTTGTATTTACCGCACAGACATTCGTAATCTTTGATAGGGCCAAAGATACGAGCACAAAACAGGCCATCGCGTTCGGGTTTGAACGTACGATAGTTGATGGTTTCGGGTTTTTTAATCTCACCGAAGGACCAAGAGAGAATTTTCTCAGGTGAAGCGATAGAAATCCGAATTGAATCGAAGGTCTCGGTTTTCACCTGCGGGTTGAAGAGATTCATGACCTCGTGGCTCATGTGATAGTCTCCTTTTTGGGACCTTGTCCCTTTGCAGCTCGGGCCGTGATCATCGGTGAGCCTAAATTAGAATTAACGCAAACTCGCAGGCGCATCTTTCAAGATGCGCCTGCGGTAGGAATTACTCAGCCGCATCCGGCAGATTAACATCATCATTGTCTTCTTCGGCAACGATTTTGGAGTTATCCAAATCAACCGAAAGACCAAGGGAACGCATTTCCTTAACCAAGACGTTGAACGATTCTGGGATGCCTGACTCGAAGCCATCATCGCCGCGCACAATGCTTTCGTACACTTTTGTACGACCAGCCACGTCATCAGACTTAACGGTAAGCATCTCTTGCAACGTGTATGCTGCGCCATAAGCTTCCAGCGCCCACACTTCCATTTCGCCAAAGCGCTGGCCACCAAACTGTGCCTTACCACCCAGCGGTTGCTGCGTGACAAGCGAGTAAGGACCAATCGAACGGGCGTGGATTTTATCATCCACAAGGTGATGCAGTTTCAGCATGTAAATGTAGCCCATTGTCACTGGACGGTCGAAAGGTTCCCCAGTACGACCATCATAGAGTTGGGATTGACCAGAGGCATCAAGCCCTGCCTGTTCCAACATCTCAACAATATCCGGCTCATGCGCACCATCGAACACAGGTGTTGCGATACGAACACCTGTTTTCAATTGATCCGCCAAACGGGCGACAGATTCATCATCATAGTCACGAACCGGCTCGTTACGATCATTTTCAGGATACAAGACCTCAAGTTCTTTACGAAGAGCTTCCGTCTTGCCATCCTTCTCGTATTCTTTGAGCAACGCGCCAATTTTGTTGCCCATGCCTGCACAGGCCCAGCCAAGATGTGTTTCAAGAATTTGGCCAACGTTCATACGCGATGGAACACCGAGGGGGTTCAACACGATATCAGCGTGGGTGCCATCTTCAAGGAAAGGCATATCTTCAACCGGCATGATGCGAGAAACCACACCTTTGTTG
>JAZGFF010000160.1:0-12831 GCA_036479095.1 Rhizobiaceae bacterium
ACATTAGGCCCTTTAATTTCGAGAACACCAATTTCACCAGCAACAACTTTATGCCCTGTTTCAGGGTCGCAAATACGCAACTCAACATCGGGCAAAGGCTGGCCAACGGTTCCTGCGCGGCGTTCGCCATCATAGGGGTTGGATGTGTTCATATTGGTTTCTGTCATGCCGTAACGTTCCAAAACGCGGTGCCCCGTGCGTTGTTCAAATTGCACATGAGTTTCTGCCAACAACGGCGCGCTGCCAGAAATAAACAAACGCATCTTAGACACAAGATCAGCATTAAATCGCTGATCATCTAACAATCTTGTGTAGAAGGTTGGCACTCCCATCATAGCGCTAGAACGCGGTAAATTCTTGATCAGAAGATCCGTATTGAATTCACTTAAGAATATCATCGAAGCGCCAGAAAGGAGGGTGACATTTATGGCAACAAATAATCCATGGGTATGATAAATCGGCAGGGCGTGGAGCAGCACATCGTCCTTAGTAAATCGCCAAATTTTTGCCAGCGTTATTGAATTTGAGAGTAAATTTTCATGGGTCAGCATCGCTCCTTTTGAACGACCGGTAGTGCCCGAAGTGTATAATATGGCAGCTAAATCGGTGGCATTACGGGTAACATTATTAAATTTTGTTGGCTGGCTATCAGCTTGCGCCAAGACGCTTCCTGCAAAGTCATCGGGGTTGGAATAAACACCAAGAGTTTCAAGCCTTGTACTGTTTTTCACCGCTACCCCAGTTAATTTATCTTGGTCATTCGGGGCGCATATAAAAATTTTTACTTCAGAGTCTGATAAGAAGTAATCAACCTCATTGGGTGTGTATGCCGTATTTAATGGGAGGAAAATTGCCCCCATTCTAACGCATGCCAAATATAGCATAATGGCTTCAATCGATTTTGGAACCTGAACCGCAACCCGTTCCCCAACCTCCACTCCCCAGTGAACGAGAAGGTTTGCGAGGCGTCCAGAAACTTCCTCCACATGCCCATAAGTATAATAACGAGTAGGGGGCCGATTTTTGCTGGGTATTTCGGCAAATAGGCGGTCAAGTTGAACAGCGTTCATCAAACCATCATAGAGGTGATTGCTCATCATTTGCGCTCCGCAGCTGACCATACAAAAAGAAGGTTGCGTGGTGGCCACCATCTAAAGTAATGAAATGTTCAGCTTAGTCTTTGCCTTTTTTATTCAGGTAAGCAATATCCATTTATGTGAATAAACTCACTTAATAAGGCCTCCCCTATGTCGCTAAATTTCGGCCCTCACCTGCTAGCAATCCCTGGCCCCTCAGTTATGCCAGATCGAGTCCTTCGTGCGATGCACCGACCCTCGCCAAATATTTATGAGGGCGAGCTAATAGAATTGACCAACTCAATTTTTCCAGATTTGCGTACCGTCGCAAAAACCAAGCATGACGTTGCAATCTATATTTCCAATGGTCATGGAGTTTGGGAAGCGGTGATCAAAAACACCCTCGCTCCTGGTGATAAAGTCTTGATCCTCTCAACAGGGCTGTTTGCCAAGGGATGGGCAGAGATCGCTGAAACCCACGCAATTAATGTGCAATTGTTGGAATTTGGTATGGGTGCGGATGCAGACCCTGCCATGGTAGAACAGGTCCTGCGGGAAGATAAAAACAACGAAATCAAAGCTGTGCTTACCGTTCAAACCGATACTTCTTCTTCTGTTATCAACGACATTCCAAGCTTGCGTAAAGCCATCGATAATGCCGGGCATGATGCAATGTTCATGGTAGATTGTATCGCCAGCTTAGGCTGTGATCGTTATGAAATGGATGAATGGGGGGTGGATGTTACCGTCGCTGCTTGCCAAAAAGGATTGATGACGCCTGCTGGTTTAGGTTTTGTCTACTTCAATGAAAAAGCTGCTGAGGCTCGAAAACGTGTGACCCCTGGATATTATTGGGACTGGCTGCCCCGTACAAAAGGCGAAATGTATTATCAAAATTTTGCAGGCACAGCGCCAACCCACCATCTTTATGGTTTACGCGAAGCCTTGACCATGTTGGTTGTCGAAGAAGGAATTGAACAAGCATGGAAGCGGCACAAAACCATTGCGAAAGCTATTTGGGCGGCTGTTGACGCCTGGGGCGAAGGAGGTGAGATACATCATAATATCAAACAACCCAATAAACGATCAACTGCGGTCTCCACAATCGTGACTGGCGTCGAAGATGCGGTAAAATTACGTAAGTGGACAGAGTTCGAGGCAGGCATGACCCTAGGCATCGGCCTAGGGTTTGGGGAGCCCGGTTCAGAAGATTACAACCGTCATTTTAGAATAGGGCACATGGGGCATCAAAATGTACCCATGACAATGGGAGTGCTTGGCACAATGGAAGCTGGTTTCAAGGCTCTCAACATTGCCCACGGCGAGGGTGCTCTATCCGCAGCTGCAAAAGTATTCGCTTAATGGATGCCTTTGCACCGAGGGGCAATTTCGTTGATATTTGCGGTTTCTAATTCTTCTAATATGTCGGCGTGAAGGATGAGCGGCACAAACTCTTTCGTTTCTGAGGTTTTCAAGAATGTTGAAAGAATAATCTGATCAGGGATAACATCTGTGGTTCGGCATACGTGAGCGGCGATTGTCATATTGCCTTTGCGTTTCTTAATTCCGTTACCGCCAGCTTGAATTTTTCGGAATCTTTCAAATCGTGGAATATCTGTTTTAGCCAGTTTGAAGATGTAAAAATGCCTTTTCCCATGGGCATAACTCGATTTAAGTCTTTTTCCTTCAGTGGTTTTGATTTGCTCAAGCAAGAACCGTTCATTGAATGTCGGCGCAGATTTGCTCGCAACTAAAGCAAGATTAAGCCTCACACCTTTGGGTGTGGTTTGAAATGTTTTCGGGATTTGTACCGCAACCCGCAATTTTCGCAGGTCTGTTGTTTCAGGTGAAATTTTACTCAATTTATAGAGGCTCGTCACCGGAGTATGACCGCAGCTTAGGACAAAGAGCATTGTGAAGATAACCCAGGCCAGATTTACCAGCCTGGGTTTTGTTGTCGGTGCCACGCTCATCAAAATTTACGCGTTAAGCCGATGCGGAATGTCATGGTTTTAAGATCGACCTTCCTCTGGGTGCCATTGAAAGTATATATTCGATCGCCAAAATTATAGCCGATCACTTCGCCGCGCATTGACCAGTTGTCACTCAGGGCGAATTCTGCACCAAGGCCTGCTGCTAGGCCAAGCCTAACTTCTTTAGAGGTGTCGGATGCAGCTTTAAGATTGTAATCAGAGACAGCGATACCAGCAGTACCGTAGAGGTAGAGACTTTCCCAGGCAAAACCGGCGCGGGCTCTGACAGAAGATGTAAATGTCCCAACGGTTTTTACATTCCCCAAAATTGGGTCGGTTTTATTTTCTCCAATATTTCCTTTTGAATAATCGGCCTCTAAGCCAAACATCCAACCGCCATTGTCGATATCGCCGGAAGGGGCAAAATTATACCCAAGGTGCAGGCCACCAAAGGCTTTGGCATGTTTGTTTTTGAAATCCGGATTTCCTGCCCCTGTTTCAGCGCGCGCCAAACCGGCAAGAATATCCACATTAACGCCAGCATAAAATCCAGACCAACGATCGATGGAATCAACCGCTCGTGCATCAAATCTTGATGGATCAATGCTAGCAGGATCAGAAGCATGGGCGAAAGTTGCGGTGGATATTGAAAATACCGCCATTGCATAGAGCGTCAGGTGGCGGTGAACTATAGTTTGCATAGAAGTCTCCTAAGATTCGGGGGTAAGGCTTGAATATTATAATTCAATGATTAATTATTGTTTTACGATAATAAAATCAAGCAAAAATGTGATAGGAATAAGGCATGATCGAAAAAACCCACCCTTTACCCCGCTCTGCTCGTCGTCTTTTATGGGTGACGAGAGGTGTTTGCGCGTTTAGTTTAATAGTATTGCTGGGGGTGGTGGTCGTGACCTATGGTCTTATTTTCGTGAATGGCACAACGATTGATCAATTGGTGTCAAAGGAGCTTTTTCCCGCGGGCGTAGTTAAAACCTTGTCGCTGGGTCAAAGGCTTTCGATGGTAACTTTGTTAAATTCCGCCATGATAACCGGTTACATTGGCCTTTGGCTTTCCTTCGTTTTGTTTGGCGCCTATTTGCGTGGCAATATTTTCACGATGAAATCGGCTGCCCGGCTGAGGATTATCGGGTGGATGGTGCTATTAATCCCCATCGTAAATACGATCACCCAAAACCTTGTTGTTTATCTTGCAAATCTGTGGTTTCCCACCGTAAGAGTGCCCTTTGAAGTTACCTTGGAGGATAGCGATTTATTTGCAATTGCATTTGGTTTGTTAATAGTAGTTGTTGGGCATGTTATGTATCAAGCGATCGCGATTTCTGAAGAAAATGATTCTTTTGTTTAGTTTTATTGGATGTAATTTTTCTTCGCGCCAATTGCGTTTTTGGAGACGGTAATGCCGATCATCGTAACCCTTGATGTCATGCTGGCAAAACGAAAGGTGCGTTCAAAGCAGCTCGCGGAGATTGTCGGGATTACGGAGCAGAATGTATCGCTGCTGAAATCTGGTAAAGTGAAAGGCGTTCGCTTTGAAACCTTGATGCGAATCTGTAAAGCTCTTGATTGCCAACCCGGTGATATTTTGCAGTACGTGCCAGAAGAAGAGACAGATCAATAGAACTACATTGACATCTCCAATTTTGATGGCAAGCTCACTTCATGAGGGTTATTTTTCACTTAATATTATTCGTTTTGATGGTTTTCGCTTCGCAAGCTAGGGCTGATTTGATGCGCTTGCAAACCAAGACGAACCTTCGCGGGGTTTATTTTATACCCGCGCCCACGAGTACAAATATAATTGTCCATCCTGTGATCATTGCCGGTGAAGCCGATTTCGATGGCCCTGAAGGGCTTGCCCATTATCTTGAACATCTGATGTTCTGGCATGCCGATAAACAAGACAATAAGTTTTCCCATGGTCGCGGGGAAAATGCTTGGGCAAACGGATTAGTGACGAGCTACATCGCAACTGGCACGAAGTCTCAACTGGACGAGATTTTTTCTTTCGCCGGACGGATACTTACTGCGCCTACACTCGATAACAAATTTATGCTGGATGAGCGTAAAGTTGTCGCCAGAGAATATGATCTCAGGGTTTCAGAAAACCCCTATCGGCGTGCTTGGAACCTCCTTTGGCCTATCGTCTTACCTAAGCATCCTTTCACACGAAGTGTAATTGGAACACCAAGTTCAATACATTCGCTGACTCTCGATCATGCCTATTCTTTTTTTAATAAACATTACACTCCAGCCAATACCGTATTGTTGATTACCGGGAATATTTCCGCGACCGAATTGGTTGGGCATATTGAAAAAACCTTTGGACACTTGCCAGCAGGCGCAAGCAACAAACAAAACTGGCGGCGCAACCGCCCCGTTGGATCGTTAAACGAAACAATCGAAATCCAGGATCGGTATCTCGTTACGCCAGGCCTCTCAAAAGCGGCCATTGGCACTTGGAGCGGCACGGGGGAACGGCAAAAAGACTTAGCCCTTTTGGCTTTGACAAAACATCTCCTCCTCTCCACCTTAGAGGGAAGTTTAGCGAAACCTTTGCGGATGGATTATTTCGTCTTTAGTGAGTTCTACCTTGACATTTTTTCATTGATCGAAGGCCAGGTTCAACTGTATTTTTCTGGCGCCCTCGACAACGATGTATCCTTCAAACAAGCAAATGCTGACTTTAATAAAGCCCTTCAAAATATCGCACAAAAAGGCATCACCCTAAAAGTTTTGAAACGGATTAAAAAACGCCTCACTAAAACCATGCTACGAAATGTTGATGATCCAAGATATATGTTAAACCACGCAACAACAAATCTAAGCTTTGGGGTGCTACCAATACCCACAAACAAACGTCTCCAACTGTTAGAATCAGTTACAATTGCAGAAGTTAATGGTGTTCTGCGAGCGCTTGCAAAGGCTGAACGTTGGGCCACTGCTAAGCTGATGCCAAAGGGATAATTAATGAAACGCCTTCTAAGATTTTTCACATTCTATTTAGTCTCATTTCTGATCGCCCTAGGTCTTCATACCGCATCTTTTGCTGCAGAAGTTACGCAACAAACAACTCCGGCAGGTTTTCAATATTGGCATTATCCCATACCCAGCGCTAAACGAAGTGCGGTTGTTATCACCTGGCCAAGCGGAATTTCTACCTTACCCGCAGGACAAGAAGTTGCCGCTCGGCTTGGGATAGATTTGATGTTAAACGGTGGCGCCGGTGGCAAAACGCCCGATGAGCTTATTGCAGATTTTGGAGATTTGGATGCAGGATCAAGGCTATTCGTGACACCAGAAGAAATCGTTGGTTTCATTGTTACGCCGAATAAAGAAGCTTTCAAAGCAGCCACCATTGCCAACCTGGTTCTAAAGCAGCCGACCTTTTCGGCCAATTGGTTTAAACGCCAAAAACAAAAACTCGTTCAGCAAAGCATCGGCAGGAATAAAGTGGTTTTAGGAATTGGGTGGTCTCTATCGAGAGAGATAATGATGCCCAACCACTCCTATAAAAATTATTATTCCCTTCTGCCACTTGCGGAGCTGAAAAGCTTTGAGCTTGAGACTATCAAAAAGTGGCATCAAACCGCGTTTGCAACGGACGGTGTAACCATCGTGGCAACTGGCACCACAGATGTGCAACAGCTGGGAGAAGCGATCGATAAAGCCCTTGAAGGCCTGCCTACCAAACAGGCCAAATTCGTCCATCGCACGCTGAAGATTAATGTGCCTGGCAAGGTAGTCATATTCCATGCACCAAAAGCATCCAAAAGCATGATTTTAACGTTCGGAAAAGCTCCCGCGGCAAAGGCACGACAAGATGTTTATTTAAACACCGCCCTTGGGGTCTTAGGGTACGGAAAACGCTCGCGACTTTTTAAAGCGGTTCGCACGGGGCTGCGAGCCAGCTATGGTTTCAGAGCCGGCTATATTGACTACACTCGAAACCAAAGACTTTTTCATATGTCAGGTGAGGTTGAGACTTCCAAACTACAAGCTGGGTTAGATACAGTCCGCCAGACCTATAACGAATTTCGTAAGGACGGTATTGGCTTTATCGAGTTTCCATTCGCCCGCAGATATTATCGCCAGCGAATAGAAGCCTCGTTGCTGAAACCAAGGGACGCTGCCTACCTGCTCATGAATGGTCGCATGAACGGTGCAAGTTTGAATGATTTTACCAGTTTAAGCACTCAAATCGACAATATGAGTCGTGACCAAGTGAATAAATTCATCAAAAAAGAGTTTGCGCCATTCAACCAGCTGTTGACAATCATTGTCACGCCTAATGCAACGGCGGTTAAAGGCGACTGCATCATCACTGCTTACGATCAATGGAAAAGTTGCTTTTAAATTGAAAATAAACATTCCGCTTGTGGTCAACTGGAATGCTGATAAGCTGCCAACAACTTGATAATCAGCTAGCAATGTTTCCGTCACCATAGAAGAACTGGACATTGTCGGCAAAGGAATACCGTGTCCGATAAATTGTTGGGGGAGCAGCCCCCCGAACGGCCGGAAATGAATGCTCAGGATGGAACTGCTACAAAGCTTGAAAAAGCTTCGCAGTCCCCCAGCCGTAGTCGACGCAGGCGCTGGCATAAGCGTAAGAAGTCGAAGAATGGCATTCAGGCCGATAGTAATGGTGATCCATCTTTCGCAACTTCGCGCGAGGGTGAGGGCTTGTCTTCATCTTCCTCTGTTCCATCTCAAATCGAAGAAGTAAAGAACCAAGGTTTTGGCAGCAAATCCAAGTCGAGGCGGAGCAACCGTCGGCCAGGTAGATCTACTAAAGGGCGGGATGACGAAAAACAGCCCATTTCAACCCCACCTCAAACGGTACTGCGCGGAAGCGGCAAAAAAACCAAACGCCCGAAGCAAGATGTTTATGCAGCCCTTGATCTTGGCACCAACAATTGCCGCCTGCTCGTGGCCGTTCCTCAGCAACCTGGTCGTTTCAAAGTAGTCGATGCCTTTTCTCGCATCGTGCGTTTAGGCGAGGGATTAGCCGCCTCTGGCCGCTTAAGCGACGCCGCAATGGATCGAGCGGTTGAAGCTTTAAAAACCTGCGCAGAAAAATTGGCGAGTAAGAAAGTCAAAGGGGTAAGATTGATCGCCACCGAAGCTTGTCGGCGTGCCGTGAATGGCAGCGAGTTCTTGCAACGGGTAAAAATAGAAGCCGGCCTTGATCTAGAATTAATCAATCGGGAGACGGAGGCAAGATTGGCGGTTTCCAGTTGCGCTTCTTTGGTTGATAAAAAATCAGCGGGAGTTGTGCTTTTCGATATTGGTGGCGGCTCTTCTGAACTTGCGCTGTTGGATTTACGCAAGAAAAATCGCCATGACCTATCTTCTGCCATGGTGGCATGGACTTCCCTACCACACGGGGTGGTCACCCTCTCAGAAAAATATGGCGGGGGGAAGCTTGTTACCCGTGCAGTATTTGAAGCCATGGTCGAGGAAATCTCAACCCTGTTGCAAGGTTTTGAGGGAAAGGAAGCGTTGGCTGAAGCGGCACAGAATGGGGAAATTCACCTGCTTGGAACTTCGGGGACCGTGACCACCCTTGCTGGAATTCATTTGAAACTTCCCAAATACGACAGGAAGCAAGTCGATGGGATTTGGATGGCTTCTAAAAATGTTGAAGCGATGATTGAAGCACTGGTGGCGATGAGCTACGAGGAAAGGGTCGCAAACCCTTGTATCGGTGAGGAGAGAGCTGACCTTGTGTTGGCAGGATGTGCTATTCTTGCGGCTATTAATAAACTATGGCCGTGCCCACGCCTACGGGTTGCTGATCGAGGTTTGCGGGAAGGGCTGCTCACAGAAATGATGAATGCCGATAATGCTTGGCAAAGACGGACAAACCAGAATCGTAACCGCCGTGGTAAAAATCGCGGAAAAAAGAAATAAAGAAACAAGTTTATGGCAAATAAAAAAAATCATGGTGGATCAGGCGGGCGTGGCGAAGGCGGCGATCGTGGTGTCAGCGATCGTATGATGCACACCAAAGTGAAAACTGCTCGTGGCCGTAAGATTTCCTCAACCCTTTGGCTCCAGCGCCAACTAAACGACCCCTATGTGCAACGAGCAAGGGCTGATGGCTATGCTTCACGCGCGGCCTATAAATTAATTGAAATTGATGACCGTTATAAAATTTTAAAGCCAGGTCAAAGAGTGGTTGATTTGGGTGCGGCACCTGGTGGTTGGTGCCAAGTGGCCGCGACAAGAGTTTCCTCAACTGTTGAGGACATTCGTGTCGTCGGTATCGATTATCTTGAAATGGACCCGGTCTCTGGTGCAACAATATTGATGAAAGACTTTCTTGATGAAGATGCTCCTGATGCGTTGATCGAGGCGCTTGGAGGCCATTCCCCTGATCTTGTCATGTCCGATATGGCCGCCCCAACAATCGGCCATCGCCGTACCGACCACATTCGCACCATGGCACTGGTGGAAGTAGCATTGGATTTTGCCTTGCAGGTTTTGAAACCGGGAGGCCATTTCCTCACAAAGACATTCCAAGGTGGCACAGAGCAAAGCTTGTTGACGTTGATGAAGCAAAACTTCAAATCAATCCATCATGTAAAACCGCCAGCCAGCCGTGCTGATTCGGTCGAGTTGTATCTTTTGGCCAAAGATCGAAAATAAGGACTAAAAACAAGGCCCATAAAGAGCCAGACGGAGTTATTGGATACGATTTGCATCAAGATCACTTATCGTAAATTGAATTATACCGAATTTTATTGATTAACTCTTTGCTTCTCAATTAATCCCGTGTTAGCGGGACGTGTCAAACAAGCTCGTTAATAAAGCGAAGCTCGATACCCCAGCTGGTTGCCATTATTAGGCCAGCGCTGTTGATAAGGTTTGACGATCATGGCCAAGATTATTTCCACTGCTACAGGCGAGATGGCTCTCACCTTTGATGATGTGCTGCTGCAACCTGGCCACTCAGAAATTATGCCGGCAATGGTTGATCTAACCAGCCGCGTAACTCGCGATATCACCTTAACTCTCCCCATTCTTTCAGCCGCCATGGATACGGTGACGGAGAGCAAATTGGCGATCGCCATGGCGCAGGCCGGTGGCATGGGGGTGATTCACCGAAACCTAACGCCGATCGAACAGGCCGAAGAAGTTCGGCAGGTTAAGAAATTTGAATCTGGCATGGTCGTCAATCCTGTAACCATCGGCCCTGATGCAACCTTGAGTGATGCGCAAGTGCTCATGAAAAGCTACAGTATATCCGGCATTCCAGTTGTTGAAAATGGTAAGAAGGGGGGGCATTTCAAGGGTCGTTTGGTGGGCATCCTTACCAACCGCGATGTTCGATTTGCCTCCGATCCAAAGCAAAAAGTTTATGAATTAATGACCCGCGAAAATCTTGTCACGGTGCGCGAAGGGGTGAGTCAGGATGACGCTAAGAAACTGCTCCATCAACATCGCATCGAGAAACTTCTGGTGGTTGATAAGGCCGGAAATTGCACTGGGCTGATCACAGTTAAAGATATGGAAAATAGCAAACTTCATCCAAATGCAACCAAAGATGAAACGGGGAGTTTACGGGTAGCCGCTGCCACCACCGTTGGCCCCGACGGATATGAACGCGCTGAGCGATTGATTGATGCTGGGGTTGATCTGCTTGTCATCGATACCGCCCACGGCCATTCTCAACGGGTTTTGGATGCGGTTAGTGAGGTAAAAAAAATGTCAAACAATGTCCGTATTGCGGCTGGAAATGTTGCCACCGCATCGGGCACCCAAGCACTAATCGATGCGGGTGCAGATTGCGTCAAAATCGGCATCGGCCCTGGTTCCATCTGTACCACTCGCATGGTGGCTGGGGTAGGCGTGCCGCAGCTATCTGCAATCATGGCCGCTGTTGAAGTCGCCAATAAAGCGGATATCCCAATCATCGCCGATGGCGGCATTAAATATTCAGGCGATATGGCCAAGGCCTTAGCCGCCGGCGCATCCATTGCTATGGTAGGCTCATTACTTGCCGGCACTGATGAAAGCCCTGGCGAAGTTTACCTCCACCAAGGCCGCTCTTTTAAATCCTATCGCGGCATGGGCTCAGTTGGCGCCATGGCGCGCGGATCGGCTGACCGCTATTTCCAATCTGAAGTCACCGATGAATTGAAACTGGTTCCAGAAGGCATTGAGGGGCAGGTTCCCTACAAAGGGCCTGTCAGTTCTGTTTTACACCAATTAGCGGGTGGCCTTCGTGCTTCAATGGGTTATGTTGGAGCCGAAACATTGGCAGAATTTGCAAGCCGTGCTGAATTCGTCCGCATTTCATCAGCGGGTCTTTCCGAAAGCCATGCCCACTCTGTGAGCATCACCCGCGAAAGCCCCAATTATTCTGGCCGCTAATCTGCGCCAGTAAAGAAAAGGAAACACTATGAGCAACACAGCAATTTTCTGGCCGGTAATTCTTCAAGCCGCCCTTACCATTCTTATTTATCTTCTCATGGCAAAAGTTCGTTTTGGGCTGGTCGTCAGTGGTTCTGCTAAACCGTCAGAATTTAGAACCTACGAGAATGAACCGGTAGAAAGCCGCAAATGGAGCCGCGCGGTCGCCAACCAGTTTGAAAGCCCTGTACTGTTTTATGCAATCTGCATCATGGCTTTTGTTACCGCTAATGTTGATACCGTCATGCTTTCCTTGGCCTGGGCCTATTCGCTTGTTAAAACCGCCCACGTTTATCTGCATGTTACGGCGAACCGAATTAAATTTCGTCAACCGGTGTTCACTTTGGCCTTGTTAATATTGTTGATCCAACTCATATGGTTGGCAATCAAGTTGATGGGCTAAGCCCTACTAAATAAGAGAACAATGCTATGAGACTAGGTGGGCGCATTCAGGCCGCAATTGAAGTTCTGTCTGATATGGATAAACGGAAACGGCCAGCATCAGAAGCCTTAAAGGCTTGGGGGTTGGATCACCGTTTTGCTGGTTCCGGCGATCGCGCCGCTATCGGCAATATTGTTTATGATGCACTTCGCAAAAAAAGCTCCACCCAATATTTGATGGGTTCTGATAGTATTCGCCGCCTTGTGTTTGGTACATTATTGCGTGATTGGGGCTATGATCCCCAATCGTTGAATGAACAATTAGAAGGCGATAAATTCGCGCCCGATCAATTATCCGCCGAAGAGATTGAAGCTTACACCAGCCGCAAGCTTTCAGAAGCTCCTGCCCATATTCAAGCCGATATACCTGAATGGTTAGTCTCGTCCTTTGAAGCAAACTTTTCAGAAAGTTGGATTTCTGAAGCGCAAGCCTTTGCGCAACGCCCACCGGTCGACCTTCGGGTGAATACCCTAAAAACTACACAGGAAAAACTTGCCAAAGCCTTGGGAAAAGCTCTCTCTAAACATCAAGTCGAGACAACAGCTATTGCCCGAAATGGTTTGCGAATTGCTGCAGGTACTGGGCCCTCGCGCCAACCCAATGTCCAAATTGAAGCAAGTTTCCAACAGGGTCGTTTTGAGATTCAAGATGAGGGCAGTCAAATCGTTGCGGATCTCGTCTTTGCACGCCCTGGTGAACAAGTGCTCGATTTTTGCGCAGGCGCAGGTGGAAAAACTTTGGCAATGGCCGCAACAATGGAAAACAAAGGGCAAATCCATGCCTATGATTCTGACAAGGCTCGTTTGAAACCGATTTTTGAACGGCTACGCAGAGCAGGAATAAGAAACGCACAGGTCCATAGCCCCGGCGATGATTTTTCCGATTTGATTGGCTGCAT
>JAZGFF010000161.1:0-5345 GCA_036479095.1 Rhizobiaceae bacterium
CTTCACTGCAGCTCGTTTTGAAAGCTGTCCTAAATCAGTGTCATCAAATCGTATCCGATAAATTGGCTCTGGCATTAAAATTCCCTCTACTTCAAAGGCGCGTTTGACTTTTCGTATGGCTTCCGCACGCGCTTTAACAAGGCTTGATTTGTTTTGATTTATCCAGCCGCCGAACCAGAGCTGTATAGAAGATTCTCCGATGGCATCAACTCGTCCGTCTGCTGCTGGCTCGTTTAAAACAAAACTCAGCTTTTTAATCTCAGAAAGTCCAACCTCAACTGCGTGCTGCAAGTCTTCTGTTTCCACCCCAATAGTAAAACTAAATCGCCGTTCTGGGTTCAAAGAAAAATTTGTAATAATTCCTTTAAAAACTGTGGCATTTGGAATGCGCACATGATTTCCATCATAAGTTAGCAAGACAGTTGCCCGCGATGTTAATGCAATAACATAGCCCTCATGGCCGGCAATTTCGACACAATCTCGAGGCCTGAACGGTTGGCGAAAACTCAATAATATGGACGCGATATAATTCTCAACCGTGTCTCTAACCGCAAAACCAAGCGCTAAGCCCAAGATACCTGCCGCACCCAAGATAGTGCTCAACAATGCGGTCGCCCCCATAATATCAAGGGCTAAGACAAGACCTATAACCAGAAATGCCAGCCGTATGACCTGACGAAGTAAGTTGGCAAGGAACTGGTTTGGAGCAATCGCGTCCCATGGGTTTTTCATCCTTGCAATTAGAAAACCAATAATTGTGACGAGAGCAAAGATTACTATCCCAACTGCCATGATGGGAAGCGCAGAAACAAATTGTGTCACCCGTTCTTGAAAGCGTTCAAGTGCGGGCGCGATGCGTTTTTCAACTGAAGTTTCGACATCTATTTGATTGTTGACAGTGACTACGCCATCAATTTTTTGAGCAAGCTCAGCCGCATTGGTTACACTTTCAATTTCCAGGACACGGCCTTTTAAAGTAACCACCCCGCTTTTGGCAGTTATGAAAATGTTTTGATATTCTGGAAGCTGTTTAAGAAGGCTTCGCACCTTTAGCTGCAGCGCCTGGTCTTCATCTGTAGCAGCTTCAGCAACTCGTGTTTTTGTAACTTCTTGAGCCTGCACTTTAACTGTCGTCACAGGTGCGGCAATTACTAATGTAAGAACAAGGATGGAAAAGCGCAAAAATAGCATTATAAAAACCTTAGTGGAAAAGCGAATCGCCGCTCAAGAAATTTACTGCCCCGTTGCCCATAGTAAGGCAATAAATCCGATATATTTTCAAGCCCAGGCTATCGGAAAAAATGAAGCCCAAAGCAAAATAACAACAAAATAAGAAGGAGAATATCATGGTATTTGGAACGAATAAATCAGTGCCAAGCGTTCGTCACCAACGTCAATCAGGAGTTTCAGATGACATTGATTTTGAAATCAAGGGGGTCGAAATGCAGTATGTTGAGATCGAACTTGACCCGGGAGAATCAGCGGTAGCTGAAGCTGGTTCTATGATGTTCAAAGACCCACATATAGAAATGACCACCGCCTTTGGGGATGGTTCAGGCCAAGATGGTGGCTTCATGGATAAATTGATGGGAGCTGGCAAACGCCTGATCACAGGTGAAAGCCTTTTTACAACAGTCTTCACCCATCACGGCAACGGGAAAGCCCACGTTGGTTTCGCTTCGCCATATCCGGGGCATATACTTGCCATAAAGCTTGACGAATTTGGCGGACGACTGATCTGTCAAAAAGATTCGTTTTTGTGCGCGGCTAAAGGTGTATCCATTGGCATAGCATTTCAACGTAAAATGATGACTGGTTTGTTCGGCGGCGAAGGTTTTATCATGCAAGATTTGCAAGGTGATGGCTGGGTGTTTGTGCATGTGGGAGGCACTTTGTTGGAGCG
Source organism: Rhizobiaceae bacterium (assembly GCA_036479095.1). GTDB lineage: Bacteria > Pseudomonadota > Alphaproteobacteria > Rhizobiales > Rhizobiaceae > Pseudahrensia. Next base: position 1,904 of record JAZGFF010000161.1, read on the forward strand.
CGAATTAGCGCCGGGTGAAGAGCTACACATCGATACTGGCTGTGTTGCAGCTTACACCAGCCAAGTTGAGTTTGATGTGATTAAAGCTGGTTCAGTAAAGTCGATGATCTTCGGGGGTGAGGGGATGTTCTTTGCCCGTCTTCGCGGACCAGGAAAGGTGTGGATTCAATCTTTACCGTTCTCCCGTTTGGCGGGCCGAATGTTTGCTGCAGCCCCGCAAGGCGGCGGCAGTCATGTCGGCGAAGGATCGATATTGGGTGGTATCGGCAACCTGCTTGACGGGGACTAACCATTAGTAGATCAAAAATGACACCGAGAATTGAGAAAAGTATTGAACGATGAGGGCTCTTCAAGAAACTGAGCTAAAACAAATTGGTGCCGCAAAGGTGCTGTTTGTCATGGCTGCTAAAGCGGAGTATCTGACCGAACTCCAGAAACGCTTTATCCCGTTTATCTGCAATGTTGGCCCTGTGGAAGCGGCTCTCCATATGAGCGAATGTCTGGTAATCAATAGGGATGTTGATTTGGTGGTTTCTCTAGGTAGTGCCGGATCACAAAAACTACAACAGGCGGCTGTTTATCAAGTCAGCTCAGTTTCTTATCGAGATATGGATGCTACCCCTTTTGGATTTCCAAAAGGGGAAACGCCATTTTTAGGTTTACCCGCGCAAGTTCCGATTGGGTTGGAAATTCCAAATCTGCCAAAAGCCAGTTTGAGTACCGGTGCGAACGTCGTTTCCGGTTCCGCTTATAATGATGTTTCTGCGGATATGGTTGATATGGAAACCTGGGCTATCCTTCGTACCTGCATGCACGCTAATGTTCCGATGGTTGGTTTGCGGGGAATTTCTGACGGTGCCGAGCCCGTCGCAGAATATTCGGACTGGACGCGGTATTTAAAGGTGATCGATGAGCGGTTAGCCCTAGCTGTTGATACTCTTGAACTCGCCTTGTTGGAGGGCCGCTTAAAAGGATTTAAAAAATCAACATAAAGGGTTATTTTTTTGATTGCCAAGCACATAAGTTTCGACCAACCTCATAAAAAATGATTGGGGTGAATAATGCCTTTAGAAATGAATCGTGAAGTCTTTATCACCTGCGCTGTCACAGGGTCAGGCAGCACCCAAAACAAAAGCCCCCATGTTCCCCGCTCGCCAGAACAAATTGCAGCGAGCGCCATTGATGCTGCAAAGGCAGGAGCGGCTGTGGTTCATTGTCATGTGCGCGATCCCGAAACTGGCACGCCTTCCCGACGACTTGATTTATACCGTCAACTCACCGATCTCATCCGCGAGGCTGATGTTGATGTTGTCCTCAATTTAACAGCGGGAATGGGAGGCGACATGGTGTTTGGTGGAACAGAAAATCCACTTCCATTCGCGGAGCAAGGAACGGACATGGTTGGCGCGACAGAACGGGTTGCGCATGTTGCAGAGTGCTTACCTGAAATTTGCACCTTAGATTGCGGCACCATGAATTTTGCAGAAGCTGATTATGTGATGACCAATACTCCCGGCATGTTGCGCGCCATGGGCGGCATGATGACCAAGCTTGGGGTGAAGCCCGAAATAGAAGCCTTCGATACAGGGCACCTTTGGTTTGCCAAACAATTGGTAGAGGAGGGGGTGCTGGATGCAGACGCTCTCGTTCAATTATGCATGGGGGTGCCATGGGGCGCGCCCGATGATTTGAATACCTTCATGGCGATGGTCAATAATGTTCCCGATACTTGGAATTGGAGCGCTTTTGGCCTTGGTCGAAACCAAATGCCCTATGTAGCGGCATCCGTATTAGCAGGCGGCAATGTACGGGTTGGTTTGGAAGATAACCTCATGTTGGACAGAGGCGTGCTCGCCACCAATGCGCAATTGGTGGAACGGGCGGTTGGTATTATAGAAAATCTCGGCGCTAAAGTTATCGGCCCAGAAGATGTCCGCAAGAAGCTCGGCCTCACAAAGCAAGCGCCAAAATGAGCGAGATAGAAAAAGCAGCCATCGTCGGTGGCGGAGTTATCGGCGGCGCTTGGGCAGCGCGGTTTGTTTTCAACGGCATTGATTGCAAAATTTTTGACCCGCACCCAGAAACCAAACGTATCGTTGGTGAGGTTATGGATAATGCCGAACGCGCCTATGGCTTGTTGACGGATGCCCCATTCCCAAAACGCGGGGAGATCAGTTTTGTCAGCAGTTTGGAAGAGGCAGTTGAAGATGCAGACATCGTTCAAGAGTCAGTTCCGGAGCACATCGAATTAAAACAAAAAGTTCACATGCAAATAGATGCCGCCGCTCCTGAGGCTGCGCTTGTTGCTTCATCGACTTCTGGCCTGTTACCAACGGACATCCAAGCCAAAATGCAATACCCCGAGCGCATGTTTGTTGCCCACCCCTACAACCCGGTTTATCTTTTGCCCTTAGTGGAAATTGTTGGCGGCCGACAAACCTCAAAAGAGACAATCGCACGCACCCATACTGCCTACGAACAAATCGGCATGAAGCCGATCACCATCCGCAAAGAGATAGACGCGTTTGTTGGTGATCGCCTCTTGGAGGCCGTTTGGCGTGAGGCACTTTGGTTGATCAAAGATGATGTCTGCACGGTTGAAGAACTCGACGATATCATGCGCTATTCTTTCGGGATGCGCTGGGCGCAAATGGGCCTGTTTCAAACCTATCGCATTGCGGGTGGTGAAGCGGGTATGCGCCACTTCATCAACCAATTTGGCCCGACCCTAAGCCTGCCTTGGACAAAACTTATGGACGTACCTGAGCTGGATGACGCGCTGATAGACAAGATCGTAGAGCAAAGCGATGAGCAGGCCGATGGCCTTGGAATACGCGAATTAGAACGGGTCCGTGACGAAAACCTTGTGGGCATTTTGCAAGTGCTTGCTAAGGGGCACGGCGGCAAAGGTTGGGGTGCAGGAAAACTGCTCAACAACTATGAAGCACAACTCAAGGCAAAAGCGGCGAACGACGCATGAATTTTGAACGCACCCAAGAACAAAATCTCATAATAGAGACCACCCGCGCGTTCGTAGAAAATGAACTCTACCCCCATGAGGCAGAGATTGAACGCACGGGTGTTTTGCCTTTGGAGCTTGTTAAAGAAATTCAATCTAAGGCGATGGCTGCGGGATTATATGGTGCTAATATTCCCGAAGAATTTGGCGGTGGCGGATTGGATACGCTCACGTGGTTGCTCTACGAAAAGGAACTAGGCCGCGCCAACTACGCGCTGCACTGGACTTGCGTTGCCCGCCCTTCCAATATTCTTTGTGCAGGTACAAAAGAACAGCGGGAAAAATATCTTACCCCTTGCCTAAAAGGCGAGACTTGGGATTGTCTAGCGATGACAGAACCTGGTGCGGGGTCTGATCTACGCGGCATGAAAGCATCCGCCAAACAAGATGGCACAGATTGGATACTAAACGGCACCAAACATT
>JAZGFF010000162.1:0-4995 GCA_036479095.1 Rhizobiaceae bacterium
TCCAGCCAGCTTAGGTTCACTCGTGCGTTTCAGTTGCCTAAACAAACCATCAAACTTCTTAGCAAATTGAAACTTAGGTTTTGTCTTGCGGTGGGGAGATGGTGTCTCTTGTTTGGGAAGTTCCAATAGCTTTTGCTGATCTTGCGCCATTGCAAAATTGACCATCAACCCAACAGCAAAAAGCATCATAACATATATTTGGGCAAGCTTTTTCATCCTGAGAAGATAACCACGCAGGAGAATAGGTCAATTACAAATTTTAGTAATAGTAAGCCTAGATCAACGAAGGAGATTAGCCTTGGCGAGCTTTAAAGCGTGGGTTCACCTTATTAATGATATAAACCCGCCCTTTACGACGAACCAAACGATTAGCCCGGTGGCGACCTTTAAGTGATCTAAGTGAATTTTTGACTTTCATCGTGCTAATCCATCAATTTGGAGCCCAAGGCTCGCAATTATCTTTGGTGATACAAATCACCCATAAAAACAGCGTGCCAAATACGCGCGCCTAAATTCTTTAGGGTGGTTTAAGCCACTAAAATCATATGTCAAGTCAATCCTACGGCAAAGCCTGCCCATTGCCCAATAAATCCTGAATATCGTGCATTGCCACTTGTCGTAACCACGCTTGCGCATGTCGTGTACTGTCGCAAATTCTATTTTACTAGGCCTTATTCCATTTGCTAAGGATAGCGTACTTCTTACCCCCACTGCCTTCATAAATACGGATCTGCAAAATGAAAAATTTCAATGCATTGAACTTAGCCCGCGAAGCACTGCGTGGCCACAAAGGTTGGGGCAAACAGTGGCGGAATCCTGAACCAAAAAAGAAATATGATGTCATCATTGTTGGCGCCGGTGGCCACGGGCTAGGAACCGCCTATTATTTAGCCAAAGAACACGGCATCACAAATATTGCAGTGCTGGAAAAAGGCTGGCTTGGCGGCGGTAATACTGGGCGCAACACGACAATCATTCGCTCTAATTACCTCTATGACGAATCTGCGGGCCTCTATAATCACTCCCTAAATTTGTGGGAAGGCCTAAGCAAAGAATTGAATTATAATGTGATGTTCTCCCAACGTGGTGTCCTGATGTTGGCGCATTCCGTCCATGATGTTCAATCTTTTCAGCGTCATATCCACGCCAACCGTTTAAACGGTGTAGACAATCAATGGCTGAGTACCCAAGAGGCCAAAGACTATTGCCCACCCTTGAATATTTCAAAAGACAGCCGCTATCCAATTCTTGGTGCAGCTCTTCAACGCAAAGGCGGCACAGCTCGCCACGATGCAGTCGCTTGGGGATATGCCCGTAAGGCATCAGCATTGGGCGTGGATATAATCCAAAACTGCGAAGTCACTGGAATAAATCGCGCCCCTTCAGGCGAAATAACGGGCGTTGAAACCACCAAAGGCACCATCAATGCAGAACAGGTTGGGGTTGTTGCCGCAGGCCATACTTCCGTGTTGATGGAAATGGCTGGACTACAAATGCCATTGGAAAGTTACCCCCTACAAGCGCTAGTATCTGAACCCGTTAAACCAATCTTCCCTTGTGTTGCCATGTCGAATGCCGTGCACGCTTACATTTCACAATCAGATAAAGGTGAGTTAGTCATCGGCGCCGGAACCGATAGCTATCTGTCCTATTCTCAAACTGGCTCTATGCATATTTTACAACATGCTCTCGAAGCAGTTGTTGAACTCTACCCGATCTTTAGCCGTATGAAGATGCTTCGCACTTGGGGTGGAATTGTTGATGTAACCCCTGATCGTTCACCCATTCTTGGCAAAACTCCCATTAAAGGGCTGTATGTTAATTCGGGCTGGGGTACAGGTGGATTTAAAGCCACACCGGGCAGCGCTCATGTTTTCGCCCATACCATTGCCCGCGACGAACCCCATAAAATCAACGCTGGCTTCACCCTAGATCGCTTCCGCAATGGTCGCTTGATCGATGAAGCCGCTGCCGCAGCTGTTGCCCACTAGAAAGATCACCAAATGCTCCTAATCCATTGCCCTTACTGCAAAGCAGACCGCCCTGAATTGGAATTTTCAAACGCTGGTCAAGCTCATATTACCCGCCCATCCAACATGGCAGAAATGTCTGATGCTGAATTTGAGCAAATGTTTTTCATTCGCGACAATCCCAAAGGTGTGAATTTAGAACGCTGGCGCCATATCCATGGCTGTGGCCGCTTTTTTAATGCCGTGCGCAATACGATCTCAGATAAATTTCTCAAAATATACAAAGCTGGAGAACCTCGCCCCAGCGATAAAGAAATAGCGGAGTTGATGAAATGACACAAAGTTCAACTTTCCGGATCAATGGACGCGGTTCCCGAATTGGAGCAAAGCCTGTCTCCTTCACCTTTGATGGTAAAACCTTTGAGGGGCTTGAGGGCGATACCATCGCCTCGGCTTTAATCGCCAATGGTGTTCACCTGATGGGGCGGTCATTTAAATACCATCGCCCACGAGGGGTTGTTGCCTCGGGCGTCGAAGAACCGAATGCCCTTATAAACATTTCCCGCGATAGCGCTCGTAGCCAACCCAATGTGCGCGCAAGTGTGCAAGAAATTTATGACGGGATGGTTGCCACTTCTCAAAACCGTTTCCCCTCTTTGGCCTTTGATATCAATGCCGTTAACAATCTATTCTCGCCTCTCCTAACCGCTGGGTTTTATTACAAGACCTTTAAATGGCCTGCCGCCGCTTGGGATAAAATTTATGAACCAATCATTCGCCGCGCAGCTGGCTTGGGGAAATCACCAACCGAAGTCGATCCTGATCGCTATTCAAACCGTTTTACCCATTGTGACGTACTAATTATTGGTGGCGGCGCAGCTGGTTTAATGGCAGCAAAAATCGCAGCTAACAAAAAGCAAAGTGTCATCATTTGTGACGAGAATCCAAATCTTGGTGGCTGGCTTCTTTGTGATACCGACATTAGCATTAGTGGAAAAACTGGCGCAGAATGGGCGACTTCGACCGCAGCTGAGTTGGCAGCCATGCCTAATGTCCGCATCCTCACCCGCACAACTGGTTTTGGTTATTTCCAACAAAACATGGTGGCCTTAAATGAGCGGGTAACTGATCATCTGGCAAGCCCTGATGCAGAACTTTCACGCGAGCGGCTTTGGCAAGTGCGTGCTCAAAAAGTGATACTTGCGCAAGGAGAAATTGAACGCCACATGGTGTTCCCAGATAATGACCGCCCTGGTATCATGCTTGCTGGAGCTGCTCAAACCTACCTGAATAAATATAGCGTTGCAGTAGGGCAAAAGGTTGGCGTTTATACCGCCTGTGACACAGCCTATGCAGCTGCATTCGACCTTGCCGAGGAAGGCATCGACATCCCTGTCATCGTCGACCACCGGGATGAAGTTTCCCAAGACCTACAGACCCAGGCGAATGAATTAGGGATAAAAATTGTTACTGGAGCGCATGTTACCTCAACCACGGGTAAGCTTCGGGTCAATGGTATGAAATTTAAACACCATAATGGGGGTGGAGAAGAAGAGTACGACATAGATGCTCTTATTACCTCGGCAGGTTGGACTCCATCCCTGCATCTTTATTCCCAATCGCGTGGTAAACCTGAGTGGGACGAAGATAGCCAACGTTATCTGCCCGGCACAAGTCCCCAAAACTGCCAATCCGTTGGCGGATGCAATGGGACTGATCGTCTTGCTGATGTTTTTGCAGAAGCGGCCAAATCCGTTGGTGGCACCGCTCCAAAACTCAAGATCACAAACGATATTTCAACAACTGGCGGGTTAATCGGCGCCACCGGAACCAGCACCGATAAGGGCAAAGCATTTGTTGATTTCCAAAATGATGTAACAGCGAAGGACATCGCCTTAGCGGTTCGTGAAGGCATGCACTCAATCGAGCATGTCAAACGCTACACAACAACAGGCATGGCCACCGATCAAGGTAAGTTGTCCAATATGCACGGGCTTGCAATTGCCTCAAAGCTCTTGGAGAAACCAATTCCACAGGTTGGCCTAACTACATTTCGAGCCCCATATACACCAACAAGTTTTGCATCGTTTATCAGCCATAATCGGGGCGCCCTCTTCGATGTAACGCGCAAAACCCCAATCCATGATTGGGCTGTGGAGCAAGGCGCTGAATTTGAACCCGTAGCGCTTTGGCAACGCGCCATGTACTTCCCAAAACCTGGCGAAGACATGCATCAAGCCGTTGATCGGGAATGCCAAACTGTCCGTAAAGTTGCCGGAATTTTTGATGCTTCAACCCTTGGTAAAATCGAAATTACCGGCCCAGATGCTGCGGCATTTATGGACATCATGTACACCAATGGTTGGAGCAAGCTAAAACCAGGTCGCGCCAAATATGGCATCATGCTTCGAGAAGATGGTTTCATCAATGATGATGGCGTGATTGGCAAACTCACCAATGAACGCTTCCATGTCACGACCACCACGGGCGGCGCGCCCCGTGTATTGAACATGATGGAAGACTATCTACAAACCGAATTTCCAAAAATGAAAGTATGGCTTACTTCCACAACTGAACAATGGGCCACCATTGCAGTGCAAGGGCCAATGGCACGCGACATTATAACTCCCCTCGTATCTGGAACCAATATTTCAAATGAAAAATTCCCCCATATGAGTGTGGTTGAATGTAAAGTCTGCGGAGTTCCAGCACGCCTTTTCCGCATATCCTTCACCGGTGAATTAGGTTTTGAAATCAACGTCCCAGCCGATTATGGCCGCGAAGTTTGGGAAGCGGTTTGGCAGCGCGCAAAAGCCTTGAGAGCTTGTGCCTACGGAACTGAAGCCATGCACGTAATGCGAGCTGAAAAAGGTTACATCATTGTTGGCCAGGACACCGACGGCACTGTTACACCACACGATGCTGGCCTGACGTGGGCGGTGGCAAAATCAAAGCCAGATTTTGTCGGCAAGCGCGGCCTCACCCGACCTGATTTAATCGCCAAAGGTAGGAGACAATTGGTTGG
>JAZGFF010000163.1:0-5615 GCA_036479095.1 Rhizobiaceae bacterium
GTGCTGGTGCTAACGTTAAAGGCATCTTTGGTTCAACCAACTGGCACTGGTCGTTGCAAGACGCTGGCTCAAAAGCCTTTGTTAAAGCGTTCGGTACTAAGTATGGCTTCCCGCCATCACAGGCTGCGCACACAACTTACTGTCAGGCAATCTTGTATGCTGATGCGGCGCAACGCGCTGGCACATTCAAGCCGTCTGAAGTTGGTAAAGCGCTTGAAGGCTTCTCGTTTGACGGCTTGGGCAACGGCCCAACGGAATACCGTGCAGACGATCACCAGTGCTTTAAAGACGTGTTGGTTGTGAAGGGTAAAGAAAACCCAACCAACAAATTTGACGTTCTTGAAGTTGTGGAAGTTACGCCTCGTGCGAAAGTTGAGTACAAAGCCGATCTTCTCGGTGGTGAACTCGGTCCGTACAACAACGGCTAAGTCTAACTATAAAACAATATCTGTGCGCCCCGATTGGTTTCGGGGCGTTCAGGCTTGCTGAACTCATGCACAAAAGATAATGAGACGGTTAATTATGGGCGGGCTGGATTTTGTATCTGGTGCAAGTGTCTAGGCAATAGTCACTTAAAGAAAAAGGATTTCAAGGTGAGGGCAGGATGCTCCACTTGTGAATTGATGGTATGGACGCGATATTTCTTCAAATTCTGAATGGGCTGGATAAAGGCGGGGCTTACGCGCTGATCGCCTTGGGTCTAACGCTCGTGTTCGGTACGCTGGGTGTGGTGAATTTCGCCCACGGCGCACTGTTTATGCTTGGCTCGTTTTGCGCGGTGTCAATGCAACGCATTTTCAATACATCCTATGAGCGTGTTAGCGAGACTGAAAAAGATTTCTTAGGTAATCCGTTGAAAGAACAGGTGCCATACCTGCAAGAATGGTTTGGTGCTGATGTTGCGGGTTTCATGTTTGATTACTCCGTGCCCCTGTCTATTTTCTTAGCCATTATCGTTATGGGCTTTATTGGGTACGCCATGGAGCGTGGCCTTATTCGCCATTTCTATAAGCGTCCGCACGCGGACCAAATTCTTGTCACCTTCGGGTTGGCGATTGTTATTCAAGAAATTATGCGCACCTATTTTGGTGCGAACCCAATTCCACAAGCCGCACCAGCCATTGTTTCGGGCGCTGCTAATATTGGAGAGTGGGTCGGCCTTGGGCCTAACGTGATTTATCCTTGGTGGCGTTTGGTTTATTTTGCTTTCTCTGCGACCGTGATCTTTGGCGTATTTGCCTTCTTGCAATTCACCACCTTTGGCATGGTTGTACGAGCCGGTATGCAAGACCGCGAAATGGTCAGCCTGATGGGCATCGACATTGAGCGTAAGTTTACCATCGTCTTTGCATTGGCTGCCATTGTTGCCGGTGTTGCGGGGGCGATGTACACGCCGATTTTGCCACCTGATTATCACATGGGTATGGACTTCTTAGTTCTGTCATTTGTGGTTGTTGTGGTTGGCGGCATGGGGTCGCTTGGCGGCGCGGTTTTGGCGGGGTTCCTGCTTGGAATTCTACAAAGTTTTGCCTCCATGAGTTTTATTCAAGATGCGCTTCCGGGCATTTCTCAGATCATTGTTTATCTGGTTGCCGTGATTGTATTGCTTACCCTGCCGCGTGGTCTTATGGGCCGCAAAGGCGTGATGGAGGATTAGACAGATGGGTAAGGCACAAAGTCTCAAAGACTGGATGTTACTTCTTGCGTTTGCAATTGTTGTGTTGACAGCAGGTAGTATGGAAATTGGCTCGTTCTCGATGCCAGGATGGGCGTCTCTTATTGGGGCGGACTATCCCGATTTCTTACAGAAATTCGCAATTTTTGGCATATTCGCCATTGGCTTCAACATATTGTTTGGCCTGACTGGGTATCTCTCCTTTGGACACGCGGTGTTCATTGGTGTTGGCTCCTATGTATCGGTGTGGAGCTTTAAGCTTCTGACCATGAACGTACTTCCTGCCATTGCCTTTTCTGTGATTGTTGCTGGTTTATTTGCTTACATCATTGGTTACGTCTCGTTGCGTCGGTCAGGGATTTACTTCTCAATCCTGACACTGGCCTTCGCGCAAATGTGCTACAGTTTGGCCTATTCCGTACTGGGTTTCATTACCAATGGTGAAACAGGGCTACAGGTTAGGGCGCTTCGAAAAACTGCAGAACAACCATTGTTAGATGCCGATATTCGTATCATCGACCAAGCCATGGGAATTGTTGAACACGGCGTTCCGATCACCAATTTCTTCGGTGCGAAGATGGGCGGTTATTCTGGTTATTACTTCTGCGCCATTTTGCTGATTGTTTGCTTCTTTATTGCACAGCGCATTACCAATTCAAATTTTGGCATGATGTTGAAGGCCATTAAATCGAACCAAAATCGCCTGAATTATACTGGTATTCACACACGCCCATATCTGCTCACAGCTTTTGTTATTTCGGGCATGTATGCTGGGCTTGCTGGTTCTTTGATGGCAGTTACAGACCCGCTTGCAGGAGCGGAGAGGATGCAGTGGACAGCCTCTGGCGAGGTTGTACTTATGACTATTCTTGGCGGTGTTGGAACGCTTGTTGGGCCGGTGCTCGGAGCTGGATTGATCAAATTTGCGGAGCAAAAAGTTTCCTCTTGGAATGAAGGTATTTTGCATAATTTTTGGTCGTTTTTACCCGAAAGCTTGCAAGATGGTTTCGTCTGGGTGAGTTCATTATTTGTCGGTGAAGGCTGGCATTTGACCTTGGGTTTGCTATTCATGGGAATTGTAGTGTTCTTGCCAGGCGGCTTGATGGAAGGGTTTTGGCGATTGGCATCCATATTTAGTCGAAAGCCAAAAAACAATTCAACAGACGCGCCGGCGTCTCAACCTGCAGAATAGGGGAGAGATATGTCCGAAGCTGAAAATAGAGAATTCAAAAGCGGCCTTCCAAATACTGTTTTACACATCGATGATGTGCATAAAAGTTTTGGAGGATTGCATGCGCTTTCAGATGTTGATCTTGAAGTGCGTGAAGGGGAAACGCATGCGATCATCGGCCCTAACGGCGCTGGTAAATCCACACTGTTAAATGTTTGTGTCGGTCGCTTGAAACCAGATCGTGGTGCAGTTGTTTTTGATGGCACCGTACTGACGGGTAAGGAGCCTCACGAGATCAACCAACTGGGTGTCGCACGTGTTTTCCAAACCCCTGAAGTGTTCCCCGAACTCACAGTTCTTGAGAATGTGATGGTTCCTGCGCTTTCAAAACGTGATGGACATTTCAAGTTAAACCCATTCAAAAACTTTAATGCTGAAAAAGCTATTCGCGAGGAAGCGATTGAGGTGCTTGAAAATTGTGGATTGCAGGCACAATTAACGGACATTGCTTCCAGCATGTCTCGCGGTGATAAGCGACGTCTGGAATTGGCCATGGGGTTGATCCAGCATCCTCGGCTTTTGCTATTGGATGAGCCAACCGCGGGTATGGCACGCCATGACACCAATGCTACAATCGATCTTCTCAAAAAAATTAAAGAAGGTGGGATGACGAAGGTGATCATTGAGCACGATATGCACGTGGTGTTTTCGCTCGCGGATCGCATTAGCGTCTTGGCGGGTGGCCGCATTATAGCTCAAGGAACACCAGAAGAAATTAAAAACGATCCTAAGGTGAAAGAAGCCTATTTGGGAGATGAAGAAGTATGAGTGATGCAGCTGAAAGTTTGATTGATACCGAAGAAAATGGGATGGGTGCTGCTGCTTCCCAACCCTATTTCTCTGTTCAAAATATTAACGCCTATTATGGCGATAGCTATATTGTACAGAACGTTAGCTTTGATGTGAACGAGGGTGAAATTATTGCATTGCTTGGGAGGAATGGCGCGGGTAAAACTTCGACATTGATGGCAATTGCGCGGGCTGATGAGCCCGTAATTCGCACGGGAGAAATTTACCTTCGCGGCGAGGCCGTCCACGAGATGAAGGCCTATCAAGCTTCACTTGCAGGCATCGCGCTTGTTCCGGAAGACCGTCGCATTATCGCGGGTTTGAGTGTTGAAGAAAACCTCGACCTTGCGATTATCGCCGGAGGGAAGGGATGGGATTATGAGCGTATCTATGATCTTTTTCCTCGTCTAAAAGAACGCCGTAAACAAGAAGGCATCACGCTTTCTGGTGGCGAGCAGCAAATGCTGGCGATTGGCCGTGCTTTGGCAAAAGATCTGAAACTGTTGTTGCTAGATGAACCTTATGAAGGGCTAGCTCCAGTTGTACGCCACGATATTGAGAAAGCTTTGCTTGAAGTGCGTGAAGCGGGGATTACCACTATCATCGTTGAGCAAAACGCAGTTGCCGCATTGAAAATCTCTGATCGTGCGATCATTTTGGACACGGGTGAGATTGCCTTCACGGGAACCGCGAAGGAAGTTCTTGATAATGAAGAGCTTCGCCACGAGTATTTGGCGATTTAATCGCGCTAGGCCTCTCGCTTTCATCTCAAAAGATGGTAGGAAGCGGCCATGACAGATAATTCAAAACAATATGACGCTATAATCCTTGGCGCCGGCGGTGCTGGACTCATGTGCGCCTCAGTTGCTGGACAACGGGGGCAACGGGTACTGCTCATCGACCATGCGGATGAAGTGGGAAAGAAAATTCTAATTTCTGGGGGAGGCCGTTGTAATTTCACCAATGCTGGGACGAGCGCAGCAAATTTTATTTCTGCTAACCCGCATTTTGCGAAGTCTGCTCTGGGTCGATATTCTGCGCAAGACTTTATTGATTTAGTGGAACGATATGAAATTGAGTGGCATGAGAAAACTTTAGGACAGTTGTTTTGTGACGGTTCTGCCAAGCAGATAGTGGAAATGCTATTAGAGGAGTGTAAGAAGGGCGATGTAACAATCTCTCTTGGTAATCGAATAGAAAATGTCAGCCATTCTGATGGTAATTTCACAATCGAGCATGGAACCCATCAAGCAAGTGCATCTTCTTTAGTTATTGCCACGGGCGGCGCTTCAATCCCGAAAATGGGGGCAACTGATTTTGCCTATGATCTTGCCCGACAATTCGGATTGAAGGTTGTTGAACCCCGCCCCGCGCTGGTTCCTTTTACTTTGGGGGGAGATGAAGCTCTATTTAAGGATTTATCTGGGATATCAAGCGAGATCATCGTTTCTTGCGAAAAGAGATCATTTAGAGAAGCTGCATTATTCACACGTAAGGGGTTATCTGGCCCCGCGATTTTGCAGATATCATCCTATTGGAATAATGGGGAGACGATCACAATCGATTTTTTACCGGATCGGACAGGCGATTGGCTGGTCGCCAATAAAAAGCGAAAGCCAAAGTCAAACCTTCGGACCATACTATCAACCGCGCTTCCTGAACGCTTAGTTGATGCTTTGTTAGAGCGAATGGGTATCGATGGAACCATTGGGGCTCGGATGGCAGATATGACGGATAAGCAATTGAAGGATATTGAGCAGCAATTGCATGACTGGAAATTTAAACCGAACGGTACTGAAGGCTTTGCAAAGGCAGAGGTGACCGTGGGTGGTATTAGCACATCCGAGCTCTCGTCAAAAACTATGGAAACAAAAAAAGTGCCTGGCCTGTATGTGATTGGGGAAGCCGTGGATGTGACCG
>JAZGFF010000164.1:0-6534 GCA_036479095.1 Rhizobiaceae bacterium
AGCCGAGCAGATTTAGCCGAAATTTTTGCGGACGCCCCAAAAGCAACTCATGTCTATACCTGTGGCCCCGATCACTACATGCAAGCCGTCATGGACGCGGCAAAAGACAATGGAATTGCTGAAGAAAACCGCCATCTTGAATATTTTTCGGTGCCTGAAATTCCAGAATATGAAAACCATGATTTCACATTAAGCCTTATAAAATCTGGCAAACAGCTCCTCATTCCAGCAGACCAATCGGCAACAGATGTCCTTGCCGCCAATGGGGTCCATCTCGATGTCAAATGTTCTGATGGCCTTTGCGGAGTGTGCAAATGTGGTTTGGTCTCTGGTGAGGTAGAGCACCGCGATTTTGTACTCTCGGCCAAACAACGCGAGCATGAAGTGATCCTATGCCAATCACGCGCTGCCCATAAAAATGGTGTCTTGGAGGTCGACCTGTAATCCTTTATAGGAAGGGCAACAACCAAACTGGAAGCTTCTATCGTGAATGTTACAATCTATCACAACCCAAAATGCGGAACCTCGCGCACTACCCTTTCCTTGCTGCAAGAAGCAGGAATTGAACTTAAAATTATTGAATATTTAAAAGACCCAGTAAGCCGAGACGAGCTTGAGGCTTTAATTGAGAAAATGCCTTCTACAGTTCGTGATTTAATCCGTACCAATGGCGATCTTTATAAGAATTTGGGCTTAAACGATGAGAAACTGAACGACGAACAACTGCTTGATGCCCTCCTGGAGAACCCAATATTAATGCAGCGCCCCGTAGTAGAATCGGCAAAAGGTGTGAGAATTTGCCGACCAGCCGATACCGTGAAGGAAATTCTATAAGCATGTCGCAACAGCTAATTGCAAAGCCTTTAACGAAGGATGGTTTCCGCGCCTATGGCGAGGTTCTGGAAACAACCGGATCAAACAATTATCATATTAACAATCGAAATTGCGTCCGCCACCATGATCTAAGTCGTGTGGAAGTTATAGGGGAGGAGGCACAGGTTTGCATCAATATTTTCAGTGCCCAACCCTATGCCTTGCCCCTTACACTGACAATGGTTGAGCGCCACCCCCTCGGTTCCCAGGCTTTTTATCCCCTCGGCTCGCAACAGTGGCTGGTCATTGTTTGCGAAGACGATGATGGCCAACCAGTGCGCCCAAATATTTTCCTTGCATCCCCAAATCAAGGCATCAATTTACATCGAGGCGTTTGGCATGGTGTGCTTACCCCGCTTTATGAACAAAGCCAGTTCTTGGTGATTGATCGCGTTGGCAAAGGAGAAAATCTTATTGAGCATCATTTTGAAATTCCGTTTGTAATCGATCTTCAATGATTTTTTACCGCGGCTGACCATTCCTAAGCATTTAGCTTTTCCACTTTAGTTAAATCAGATCTTTTCAAATGGTGTTTTACAAGACAAGATACGCCCAAGGAATAGGTGGAATTTGTGATCATGAGCCGGCATTTGAAAGTATCTGTATGGCGCAGCAATGACGCCGATTACCACCAGTTTCTTGTGCCCTCGCAAGACAGCCAAACCGTGCTTGATGTTGTGAGCTGGATCCAACAAAATGAGCTGCCTGATCTCTCCTACCGCTATGCTTGTCGCGTCGGCATGTGCGGCTCATGCGCCATGATGGTCAATGGGGAACCACGCTGGACGTGCAGAACGCACGTAAACAAGGTTCTAAAAGATGATCAGATTACAATCGGCCCCTTGCGCAATCTGCCGGTGATTAAAGATTTAGTTACCGACATGGATCCATTTTTTGATAAGTGGGTTGAGGCAGAGGCAGTTTTTCATCCTACAAAAACGCGCCAAGATCAGTTAGAACCAATACTGCCCAAAAGCGCAAAAAGGCAACAGGCCAGTGCGGCCATTGAATGTATAAATTGTGCGATTTGTTATTCTGCTTGTGATGTTGTGGCGAGCAATTCGGACTATCTTGGGCCGGCAGCATTGAACCGAGCTTGGTCGCTGGTCAATGATGTTCGAGACGGGGGACACGACAAGCGACTAGAAGCGATATCGAGCTCTGGGGGCTGCCATAATTGTCACTCTCAAAGTGGTTGCGCCAGCTATTGCCCAAATGATCTAAATCCCACCGCCTCAATAGCTGGTTTGAAGCGAGAAACTATAAAAAGCTGGTGGTATAAATGATCAGTACCAAACTATATTTAATGCAACGCCTCTCGGCCATGCTTATGGCTCCTTTGGTGTTCGTTCATATAGGGGTGATGATATATGCCGCCAAAGGGGGATTAAGCGCCGTAGAAATTCTTTCTCGCACCCAAGGGAGCATCGGGTGGATGTTTTTTTACGGAACTTTTGTTGTTGCTGTCTCTGTCCACGCAGCGATAGGCTTACGTGTTATTGTTTTTGAAACATTTAAATTCAAAGGGCGAGGGTTGCTGTTGTTCACGTGGGGAGTTTTTCTCGTTTTATTAAGCCTTGGCCTTCGTGCGGTGTATGCAGTAACCGCCGTGGGGTTAACCCTATGATAGCCCCTCATCGTTCCCACCCTTTATGGTTTGCATTTATCTTGCATCGTATTTCTGGCCTGGTTTTGGCTTTGTTTTTGCCCATCCATTTTTATGTTTTAGCTTTGGTGCTCAAGGACGCCTCAGCCCTTGATGGTTTTTTAATCTGGGCTGAAAACCCACTGGTTAAAATTGCTGAAATTGGCCTTGTGTTTTTGTTGGCGGTACATTTTTTCGGCGGTCTTCGTCTCCTAGCCCTTGAATTTCTTCCCTGGTCACCGAGGCAAAAAACATATGCTAGTCTAGTTATTTCAGCGTCCTTCATCCTTTCCTGTATCTTCCTATTGAATTTGGTTTGATCTCATGACCATTCAACTCGACCGTCATGACACAGATATTTTAATACTAGGCGCTGGAGGTGCAGGATTATTTGCTGCCCTGCACGCACAACGTAAAGCACCATCTGCAAAGATTACGATAGCGGTAAAAGGCCTGTTGGGAAAATGCGGCTGCACCCGCATGGTTCAAGGCGGGTATAACGTATCCCTTGGTAAGGGCGATACAGTAGAACGCCATTTCATGGATACGATTAATGGCGGTAAGTGGCTGCCCAATCAGGCAATGGCGTGGAAATTATGCACCACCGCTGTCGAGCGCATCCATGAACTTGAAAATGAAATAGGCTGCTTTTTTGACAGAAACCCAGACGGTTCGCTTCATCAAAAAGCTTTTGCCGGGCAGACCTTCGACCGCACTGTACACAAGGGCGACTTAACCGGAATTGAAATAATCAATCGACTCATGGAACAAGTGCTTTCTAGGCCGATTGAAAAACTACAAGAACACCGTGCAATTGCCCTTATTCCATCAAAGGATGGTTCTGCCTTGGCAGGGGTTTTATTCATTGATATCCGTACCGGTGCTTTTCGTTTGGTGCGCGCAAAAGCAGTGTTGATGGCCACTGGTGGCGGCCCAACCATGTATAAATATCACACTCCCTCAGGGGACAAAACCATGGACGGTTTGGCCATGGCCATGCGAATAGGCTTGCCCCTACGCGATATGGAAATGGTGCAATTTCATCCAACGGGGCTGCTCGGTGGGGAAGGTACAAAAATGACCGGAACCGTTTTGGAAGAAGGCTTGCGCGGCGTGGGCGGAGAATTGCTGAATGGTGATAACCATCGCTTTATGTTCGATTATGATGCTGCTGGAGATCGTGCAACCCGCGATGTGGTGAGCCGAGGAATTTACCAAGAAATGCGTAAGGGATGCACTTCTCCCAACGGCGGCGTTTATATTTCAATGAGCCATCTTGGCCCCAAGAATGTACGAAAGAAATTTCCGGGCATGGTCAAACGCTGCGCCGATAGTGGGTTTGATCTAGCTGAGGGAAAAGTTGAAGTCGTGCCCACGGCCCATTATTTTATGGGAGGTGTTATTGTTGATACACAAACAAGAACTGAGCTAGAGGGGCTTTATGTCGCGGGCGAAGATGCTGGTGGGGCACATGGCTCCAATCGTCTAGGCGGAAATGGTGTGGCTAACTCAACTGTTTATGGCGGTGTTGCTGGAGACGTAATGGGTGCTGACATTGCCAAAGTCACGGCTTTACGTGACATTGATGAAACCATTCTCAATGCTGAAATCGAAAGGGCGCGCACCCCATTTTCACAACGGGCTGGAAACATTGCTCAACTCCGTACAAAACTGCAAGATGTGATGTGGGAAAATGTTGGGGTAATGCGTACCAAAAGCAGCATCATGAACGGCCAACAAGAGCTTCATCAAATCAACGAAGAATTGAAGTCTGTGGGTGTATCCGCAAATAATCTCGCCTTTAATCTCACCTGGCATGATTGGATTAACCTGCAAAACCTGGTTGAAATTTCAACCACCATCGCGCAGGCCGCCCTCCATAGAGAAAATTCGCGCGGCGCCCATTACCGCGAAGATTTTCCAAAAAGCGGCAAACTAGAAGAGAGCTATTTCACCAAATATCGATCAGGTAAGATGACTCGCGAACCTGTCGAGTTTACAATCGTTAAACCGGGTGAAACACTGCTGGCAGAAGACGAAGCTGAAACTTTAGTCG
Organism: Rhizobiaceae bacterium; assembly: GCA_036479095.1. GTDB lineage: Bacteria > Pseudomonadota > Alphaproteobacteria > Rhizobiales > Rhizobiaceae > Pseudahrensia. Next base: position 4,575 of record JAZGFF010000164.1, read on the forward strand.
GGAGTGACTGATGATCCCTATTCAACTTATCCAATCGACTGCGGAAACCCTAATGGATAAAGCTGCGATTGAAATCCCACAAGATTATCTTGATGGATTAGAAAAAACTGCGGCGGTTGAAGATGGCGATTTATCATCCTTCGTTTTGCAAGCGATGCTGGAAAATTACCAAGCCGCTAAAGAAGATCGACGCGCGATGTGTGGAGATACTGGTTGCCCCCGTTGGTACATAAAAATGGGCAATGAGGCGACAATTGAAGGCGGCCCGATTGCTTTGGAAGCTGCTCTTCGCCGTGCCACCGCCAATGCCACCAATGGGGTACCGCTCCGACCCAACAGAGTGCATCCTTTATGGCGCACAGATCACGACAACAATGTCGGCATTGGCGCGCCAGAAATTGAGTATGGCTATGAACCTGGCGGTGATTGGATTGATTTAATCACAGTTCATAAAGGCGGATTATTTGGAACCGATTACCGTATGCTTTTCCCTTCCGATGGGATCGAAGGTATCAAACGGTTCTATCTTGATTGCCTCGTTGCTTTTGGTAAACGGGGCTTAGCCTGCCAACCTGCTATTATCGGAATTGGTCTTGGCGGATCAAAAGACACCTGCATGGTGTTAGGCAAACGTGCCGCTTGTCTTCGGGTCGTGGGTGATAAAAATCCCGATCCAAAGATTGCCGCCCTTGAACAAGAATTCATAGAATTGGGAAATTCTATTGGCATGGGTGCTATGGGTTTTGTCGGCAAATCGATGGTGATTGATTGCAATATCGAGGTTGGCTATTGCCACACTGGAGGCATGCAAATGAGTGTCCACGCATTTTGCCTTTCTTCACGGCGCGCGGTAGCAAGAGTTCATGGCGATGGCCGTGTGGAATTCAGAACGGATCCTGATTGGTTCACTAAATATCAACGCAGGGAGACCGTAGAATGGGAAATACCCCCAAAGGCCCACGCAGAATACGGCTAAGCACAACCCCAACTCCTGAGGCCCTATCGAAATTGGAAATCGGGGACGTGGTTTATCTCGATGGCCTTATCTATACCGCCCGCGAGGGAGTGTATAAGCGCGCCTTAGAAGACAAGGCCAACATTCCAATGGAATTACCAAGTGAAAGTGCCACCAACTTTCATTGCTCCCCTGCAGCTGCAATACGCGAAGATGGTAGCTATAATTTAGGAGCGGTGAGCGCTACCGCTTCTTTTCGTTTTTCTAAATGGATTGGCGCTTGGATGGAAAAATCTGGAGCCAAAATCATCATCGGTAAAGGAGGGATGAGCACTAAAGATTACCGCAAGCATTTTGTACCCAATGGCGCGATATATTTGACTACCGTTGGCTATGGTACTGGGGCGTTGTTAGGGCGTGGAATTAAGCGCGTAAAAACGGTGCATTGGAATGAGGAGTTGGGCTTAGCGCAAGCTATGTGGGTTTTTGAAGCAGAAAACATGGGGCCTTTTATTGTTGAATGCGATCTAAAAGGGAATAGTCTGTTCGAGCGCGAAAACAAAAAAATAGCGGCTAGCATCGAAAAAGCTTACGAGGGAACAAAACCCGCGACACTGAAACGCTATGGTGAAACCGATGATCGCACGGATGAACTGATCTAGGGTTCCGATCCATCGGCTTGGCCTAGTCCTTAAAGACGCCTTGGTATTGCTTTCGCAATATATTTTTTTGCACTTTACCCATGGCATTTCGAGGTAACTCGTTTTGAACAAAGATCAGCTTTGGTTGCTTGAAGCGGGCAACTAAAGGTTTGAGCTTAGCCATTAATTTCGCAACGATTAATTTTTGACTGCCATCGGCGACAACGATAGCCACCACAGCCTCTCCAAAATCTCTGTGCGGAACACCAATAACGGCAGATTCAAGTATGCCTTCTTGCTCATCCAGCAACAACTCAATCTCTTTAGGATAAATATTAAATCCTCCAGAAATGATTAAATCTTT
>JAZGFF010000165.1:0-2202 GCA_036479095.1 Rhizobiaceae bacterium
GATGAGACCGGGCAAGCCACGGGTTGGAAAATGAGCGGTTGTTTACGTCTCGCTTGTAATGAAGAGCGCATGACTGACTACAAACGCCAAGCGACAACAGCCCGCAGCTTTGGTCTTGAGATGAGTATTCTAAGTGCAAAAGAATGCCAGGACATGTGGCCAATCATGGATTCATCCGATGTGGTTGGCGGATGCTTTATGCCAAGCGACGGTCAGGCCAACCCTTCTGATATCACGCAGGCATTGGCCATTGGTGCACGTAAATCCGGCATTCGTATTATAGAAGACTGTCAGGTTGAAGCGATCAATCTAAAGGAAGGAAAGATTGCCAGCGTATCAACCAATAAGGGGGATATTAACACAGAGATAGTTGTTAATTGCGCGGGACAATGGGCACGTGAAGTTGGCGCAATGGTCGGTGTTAATGTGCCACTGATCTCAGTCCAGCACCAATACATGATTACCGAGAAGATTGATGGGCTATCCAAAAACATGCCAACCATTAGAGACCCGGACAGGAGAATATACTTTAAAGAAGAAGTTGGCGGTCTTGTTGCTGGCGTCTATGAACCCAACCCAATTCCCTGGGCTGTGAATGGTATTCCCAAAGGTTTTAATTTTACCTTGCTGGATAGTACTTGGGACCATTTTGAGCCGGCAATTGAGCAGTGCCTTGCGAGGGTTCCGGCCTTACGGGAAACGGGCATCAAGGATCTAATCAACGGGCCAGAATCTTTTACCCCCGATGGAAATTTTATTTTGGGCGAAGCTCCAGAACTGAAGAATTTTTACGTTGGCGCAGGGTTCAACGCCTTTGGAATTGCTTCAGGTGGTGGTGCAGGTAAAGCTCTGGCTGAATGGATAGCCGCAGGGGAGCCTCCTTTGGATTTATGGTCCGTTGATATTCGGCGATTTGGCCCTCACCAGCGGAGTGTGGATGTTGTGCGAGAACGAACGCTTGAACTTTATGGTAAACATTACTCGATGCCATGGCCATTTGAAGAGCACGACTCGGCCCGGCAAATTCATCATTCGCAGCTCTACCAATACCTGAAAAAACAAGGCGCATGCTTTGGAGAAAAAATGGGGTGGGAGCGCCCGAATTGGTTTGCGCCTGAAGGTGTTGTAGCGAAAGACGAATATTCTTTTGGCCGTCAAAATTGGTTTGAGCATGTTGGAAATGAACATCGTTCCGTGCGCGAGGAAGTTGGGGTGTTTGACCAATCATCCTTTTCTAAGTTTGAAATGCGCGGCGCGGATTCTGAAAAAGCACTCTCGTGGATTTGTGCAAATGATGTTGCAAAGCCTGATGGCAGTCTGATTTACACTCAAATGCTCAACTCAAAAGGGGGTATTGAATGTGACCTTACTGTCGCACGATTGAGTGAAAGCCGGTACTATATCGTTACCGGAACTGGCTACCGAACACACGATTACAATTGGATAATGAGGAATATTCCTGCTGGGTGTGACGCTGAATTGGTTGATGTCACTGAGGAGTATTTCACTCTATCATTGATGGGGCCAAAATCTCGGAAAGTACTTGAAGCAGTAACGAATGACGATGTATCTCATCAAAAGTTTCCCTTTGCTGCCTGCAAGGATATCACTGTTGCTGGTGCCCGTGTTAAGGCCTTGCGCGTTACTTATGTCGGGGAACTGGGTTGGGAATTGCATGGTAAAAAAGAAGACGCTGCGGCGGTTTATGACGCATTAATTGTTGCTGGTAAGGCGCACAACATCGTCAATGCTGGATACCGGGCTATTGAATCTCTACGCTTGGAAAAAGGCTACCGTGCTTGGGGGGCAGATATTGGCCCTGATTACTCTCCGTTTGAGGCCGGTTTGGGTTGGGCCGTAAAACTCAAATCAGAAACGCCGTTCATTGGGCGAGATGCTCTTATCGCAAAACGGATGCAACCACTTGTTAAAATGTTGGCTTGTTTCACAGTAGATGATCCTGATGTTGTTCTTTTAGGGCGTGAAACTATCTTGCGGAATGGCCAACGCGCAGGCTGGTTATCGAGCGCAGGCTGGGGTTATACATTGGAAAAAAATATTGGCCTCGGATACGTGCGCTGTACAGAGGGTGTAGATCAGGGTTTCGTGCTGAGCGGTAAATATGAATTGGAAGTAGCAACAAAACGTGTGCCATGTCAGGTACACATGAAACCGCTTTATGACCCGTCAATGGCCAGAATC
>JAZGFF010000166.1:0-2385 GCA_036479095.1 Rhizobiaceae bacterium
TATAAGGCGTGACAGGCCACTTTCGGTAAGGCCGTTCATTTCTAAGAACTCCCCCTGTTCTTCATCTGCTAATTGGGCAATTTCTTCCTCAATAGCGGCTGAAATGACTACGGTTCCTGCCCCTTGATCTGCGGCCATTTTAGCTACCGCTTCGCTCATCGGATTACCGGTGGCTGCATCTTCTTCAGCAACGTTACATACATAAAGAACCGGCTTTGAGGTCAGCAATTGAAGGCCGTCTAGGACTTCTTGATCTTCAGGATCAATCCCATCGAGTAATTTGCGTACCGGCTTGCCTTCTTGCAGTAGCTCTAGGCTAGCTTCCATCATTGGTAAGATGGTCATCGATTCTTTATCTTTGCTGGCGGCGCGTTTGCGAGTTTGTTCAACACGTCGCTCTAAGCTGTCTAAGTCGGCGAGCATTAATTCTGTTTCGATGGTTTCAGCATCAGCCAGAGCATCGATCTTACCCTCAACGTGGGTGATATCGTCGTCCTCAAAACAGCGCAAAACATGAACGGTGGCATCGACTTCGCGAATATTGGCGAGAAATTGGTTGCCCAAACCTTCGCCTTTAGATGCACCGCGCACGAGGCCAGCAATATCGACAAAAGAAATTCGTGTGGGGATGAGCTCTTTTGATCCGGCAATGGCTGCTATTTTTGCCATCCGTTCATCAGGAACGGCTACTTCGCCTGTGTTGGGTTCAATGGTGCAAAAAGGATAGTTAGCTGCCTGTGCAGAAGCTGTGCGGGTAAGCGCATTGAATAGGGTGGATTTGCCGACGTTTGGGAGGCCGACGATGCCGCATTTGAAGCCCATGGGAATTCTCTAATTCTGGTTTTGTTGGGTGGGTAATAGAGCAATTCATTCGGAGTTGGAATGTTGAATTGCAGAAATTTATTGATCGTCTCTGCCAAGCAGTTTTTTCAGCATATCGGCCATGGGACCAGAGGTCGGGACTTTAGGTTTAGGGCCGTTCTGATGGGCCTTATGAATATGGCTTTTACCGTTTGGGTTTGGTTGGGATTTGGACTTGGATTTGTTGTTGGGAATGGTTTCATTGGGATTTAGACGAAGCGCTATTTGATTTAGAAAGCCCGGATCATCGCCCTTTGCTAGGTAATCAGCATTACGGCCAATTTCTTGGAGGAGAGGGTCGAGCCACTGGTGATCGGCCTTTGCAAAGTCACCCAATACATGGCCGGTAACCCGCGCTTTATGGCCGGGATGGTCAATGCCGATGCGTACTCGGCGATATTCCTTGCCAATATGGGCATCGATAGAGCGAATGCCATTATGACCGCCAGAACCGCCACCAGATTTGATCCGCAATTTTCCCGATGCTAAATCCAGCTCATCATACAGGACGATAATATCATTAGGGTCAACCTTATAAAATCGAGCAGCTTCACCAACGGCGCGGCCAGATTCATTCATAAAGGTTGTGGGTTTTATGAGTAGGGTTTTTACGCCGCCCAATTGCCCCTCGCAGGTGAGGGCTTGAAAACGTGCTTTCCAAGGCGAGAAATTTTCATGGCGGTGGATTTCGTCCACCGCCATAAAGCCAACGTTGTGCCGTTGTTTTGCGTGTTTGGCGCCTGGGTTACCAAGTCCAACGATGATAAGCATGGGGTGCTCCCGCTTTCACCTAAAAGGGTAGTCGAAGCTTTAGTCTTTTGATTCTTCGGCTTCTTCTTCACCTTCAGATTTTTGACCAGTGATTTCTGTCTCTGGCATTTCCTCATCACCTTCTACGCCGTCTTCTTCGTCTGTTCCATCGGAACGTAGACCGGCAGGTGTGGCGATTGTGGCAATGGTGAAGTCACGATCGGTGATTGTTGGTTCAACACCATCAGGCAATGTCACATCAGAGATGTTCATTGCATCACCAAGCTCTGCTTCTAACAAGTCGATCTCAAAACCTTCTGGGATCGCAGTTGCTGGGCAGTTCACTTCAACAGTGTGACGCACAATGTTCAATACACCACCAGCTTTCAAGCCTGGGCATTCCTCTTCGTTGAGGTAGTGAACTGGGATTTCTACTGTCACAATTGTTTTGCCGGAAACGCGCAGTAGATCGATGTGGATCACTTTGTCGCTCACAGGGTGTAATTGATAGTCTTTCGGCAACACCTGGTGCACATCGCCATTAACAGTAATGGACAAGATGTTGGTCATAAACCCACCAGCGTGGATTTTCATTGTGATTTCCTTTGCAGGAAGCGCAATGCCGAGAGGGGGTTTTTTGTCGCCGTAAATTACGGCTGGCACCATAGAATTTTTGCGCAGTTCACGTGCGGCCCCCTTGCCTACACGGTCACGCGCCTGGGCCTCGAGCTTGTTTTCGTCGCTCATAATATGCTCCTAAGCGTTTGTAAGAGG
>JAZGFF010000167.1:0-6842 GCA_036479095.1 Rhizobiaceae bacterium
TTGCGCTTATCTGCATTATTGTTAGGGCGGCGACTAAAGACGGGCTAGCGCGATACTAAGGCCTACATATTCGGATAGACAGGCCCTTCGCCGCCCTGGGGCGGAACCCAGTTGATGTTTTGGTTCGGGTCTTTGATATCGCAGGTTTTGCAATGGACACAGTTTTGGGCGTTGATGACATATTGAGCGTTCTTCTCACCCTCTTTTGCCGCATCGCCGTTTTTGTCTACCCACTCATAAACCCCAACAGGGCAATAGCGGCGGGACATGCCTGCATAGACAACAAACTCTGATGTCGTTTGCAGCTTGGCATCGGCTAAATGCAAGTGCTTGGGCTGGTCTTCTGCGTGGTTGGTGTTTGAGAGAAACACGGAGGATGATCGATCAAAGGTGAGCTTTCCATCGGGTCTATCGTACTCGATTGGCTGATGTTTTACTGCAGGTTCGGTCGCTTCATAGTCGGCCTTTGCGTGTTTCATTGAACCAAAAGGCGACCATCCGCGAAGCAATGTTGTGCTCCACATATCGAGGCCAGCGATCATCGTTCCAATAACGGAACCGTATTTTGTCACCAAGGGTTTAACGTTGCGTACTGGTTTTAAATCCTTACCGATATCACTGGTGCGCCAAGCGGCTTCGTAGGCTGTCAGCTCATCGTTACTGCGTCCAGCTTTCAATGCTTCGGCCACATGCTCAGCTGCTAGCATGCCGGAAAGCATAGCGTTGTGGCTACCTTTAATGCGCGGCACATTCATGAAACCTGCCGAACAACCAATCAATGCGCCGCCGGGGAATGAAAGCTTGGGTACAGATTGCCAGCCGCCTTGGGTCATCACCCGTGCACCGTAGGAAATGCGCTTTGCGCCCTCAAGAAGTGGTGCAATGGAAGTGTGCGTTTTGAACCTTTGAAACTCTTCAAACGGCGAGAGGTATGGGTTTTTATAACCAAGCGCGACAACGTAACCAACATATACCATGTTGTTTTCGATGTGGTAGATGAATGATCCACCATCTTGGTTGCTCTTTAATGGCCAACCGAGGGTGTGCATGACTTTACCTTCGTCATGCTTTTCTGGGTCAATTTCCCAAAGCTCTTTGAAGCCTAGGCCATATTTTTGTGGGCTTGCGTCTTTGTCCAATTCAAACTTGTTGATGATTGTTTTAGCCAACGATCCACGGGCGCCTTCCCCGATCAGAACATATTTGCCATGCAGCTCAACTCCGCGTTCAAAATTTGGGCCGGGCTTACCGTCGGCTAGCACGCCCATGTCACCTGTTGCCACGCCAATCACGGCGTCTTTGTCATTATAAATTACTTCGGAAGCAGCAAAACCTGGAAAAACTTCAATGCCCATGGCTTCGGCTTTTTGTGCAAGCCAGCGGCAAACATTCCCCAAAGAAACAATGTAATTGCCGTGGTTATGCATCAGCCCTGGCATTGCAAATGTGGGCAAGGGAATTTTGCCAGCAGGGCCAAGGATATAAAATTTATCCTTCTTTACCGGCACCTTAAACGGGTGGTCATCCTCCTCACGCCATTTTGGAATTAAGCGATCAACTGCAATTGGATCCATCACAGCGCCAGAAAGAATATGAGCGCCGATTTCTGCGCCTTTTTCCAGTACAACCACGTTCACGTCGGGGTCAATTTGTTTCAACCGAATGGCGCAAGCCAGACCCGCTGGCCCACCCCCGACAATCACGACGTCAAATTCCATGCTCTCACGGGGTTCTAGTGCATCGCTCATTTTTGGCTCCCTTTTAGCGAATTTAGGATTCGCTCGGTACTATTCTTAGTTTTGGTGTTAAACCAGAGTTGCATAACGAGCAAATAATTCCTGAGATAGTACACAGGCTCTGGTCGCAAATTTTGAGATTAAGCAGCCCTACCCAATTTGATAATTTGGGCAAGGTGATGGTCAACATCTCCAAACAGATGATCGATCATGATGATCCGTTTAGCGAAATGGCCAACTGCATATTCCCAAGTCATAGCAATTCCGCCGTGCATCTGGATTGTCTCTTCTGCGATCATCCGCCCAGAGCGGCCAACAAGATTTTTCAGCGCAGAAATGTGCCAATCCCGTTCACCGGTTTCTAGATACCCAGCAGCATTAATGAGGGCAGAGCGAATTTGCTCTCGCTCGCCCATTATATCTGCCATACGATGCTGGAGCGCTTGGAACTTCCCAATCGGTACGCCAAATTGCTTGCGGGTTTTTAGATATTCGAGGGTCATTTCAATGCCCATCTCAATTGCCCCTAAGGCCTCAGCAGAAACTGCAAGGGTTCCATTAGCGGTCGCTTTTTCGATCGCGGCTAGCCCCTCTCCTTCAACACCAATTAAAGCATCAGTAGAAATGCTCACATCTTTGAGGGCAATTTCTGCGGCGCGATAACCATCGATGGTCGAATAGCCTCGAACATGAACTCCACCAGTATTGGCCGGAACGAGGAACAGCGATATTCCTGTCGGGTCATCAATGTTTCCTGAGGTGCGGGCTGAAACGACTAGCTGATCTGCACTATCACCAGAAATCACAACCGCTTTATTGCCGTTCAAAACATAGGTGGCGCCTCTTAAACTCGCGGTAGTTTCAACGTGCGTTAGGGTATAGCGGCTGGCTGGTTCACCATGGGCTAGCGCTAACAATAATTCACCGCCAATAACATTTTCCAGTAACGAAGTGTGTGAAGCTTTACCTGTAGATAAAACCGTTCCTGCCAAAAGGTTCGCCAAGAATGGTTCGACCACCAATCCGCGCCCAAGCTCTTCAAACACAACAGAGATATCAAACCCCGTACCACCAAAACCGCCAACTTCCTCGCTGAAAAGCGCGCCAATTAAGCCAAGTTCGGCCATTTGCGACCAAGTTTCTGGGGAGAAACCCTGTTCTGATTTTGCGTATTTATGGCGGGTTTCCATATCGTATTGCTCGCGGACAAAGCGGCTTGCCATATCTGCCAACATGCGGCGATCATCGGTGTGATTAAAATCCATAATTTAAAGCCCCATCATCATTTTGGAAATGATATTTCGTTGCACTTCGTTTGAGCCGCCGTAGATGGTGGTTTTTCGATTGTTGAAATAATCTAGGGCAACGGGATTAGCGTAATCTGGGCCAATCGATTCCTCATTTGAGCCCATGTCCAGAGCTTCAGAAACGAATGGCATGGCATAGGCGCCGAGTGCCCGTCGAGTTAGATCGTTGATTGATTGACGTAGTTCCGTGCCTTTGATTTTAAGCATTGAAACTTCTGGCCCGGGAGGTGCGCCTTCGGATGCGGCTTGCATCACTCGCATATTTGTTGTGCGCATGGCGGCAAGGTCAATCTCAATCTCAGCTAACCGTGCCGCAAACATCGGGTCTTGCGCCAAGGGCTTGCCATCTTTCTTTTGATCATTTGCAATATGCTTCAAGTGCTCAATGCTGGCGAGCGCATCACCAACACCAGCGATGCCAGAGCGCTCATGCACCAACAAATATTTAGCATAGGTCCAGCCTTTGTTTTCTTCACCGACGAGATTAGTTATCGGTACTTTTACATCGGTGAACCAGACTTCGTTTACCTCATGGGTTCCTTCGAGCATGATGATCGGGCGCACCTCTACGCCCGGTGTATCCATATCCACCAGTATGAAAGAAATACCTTCCTGTCGCTTGCCCTCATTTGAGGTTCGCACTAAGCAAAAAATCATGTTGGCGTGCTGGCCAAGGGTGGTCCAGGTTTTTTGACCATTCAAAATATAATGGTCACCATCGCGTACCGCGCTCATTTTAAGAGAAGCCAGATCGGAGCCGGCCCCTGGCTCAGAATAGCCCTGACACCACCAATCGGTGCCATTTAAAATTCGTGGCAAATAATGCTCCTGCTGCTGCTTAGAGCCAAATGCCATCAACACGGGAGAAAGCATGTTAAGGCCAAAAGGTACAACGCGAGGCGCCCCTGCAGCATTGGCTTCGACATCAAACATATCGCGCTGGATAGCGTTCCAACCTTTGCCACCAAACTCAACAGGCCAGTGGGCATTCAAATAGCCTTCATCGTTCAATATTTTATGCCACTGGTCCTGATCTTCCTTGGCCAAACGCTTTTTGGTTTTAACCTTCAGGGAAAGCTGTTTTGGCAACTTTGCATTAAAAAAGCAGCGGATTTCGTTTTGAAATTCCTGTTCTTCGGGTGTGTAATTCAAATCCATTTGTTGTCGTCTCCTCGTTCATCGCTGCAATTTGCACTGCACTTGTGCCGTTTACATTGCACTTGTGCCGTTTACATTGCACTTGTGCCGCCATCAATTGCGATCGCTTGTCCTGTTAAAAATGTGTTTGCCGGATCGCAAATCCAAAGCATATTTTGCGTAATTTCTAGAGCTTCAGCTAAACGCCGCATTGGGATACCACGGGTTAAAGAAGCTTCGGCTTCTATGTCCGATGCGCCTTTGCGTTTGGCCTCACCGAGCATGTCATCTTCAACCATCGGAGTACGGGCAAAGCCGGGGCAGAGTGCGTTTACACGAATACCACGGCGGGCATATTCTAGGGCCGCCGTTTTTGTTAAACCGATTACGCCATGTTTTGCTGCGGCATACATGCCAACAGTTGGCGCACCGATCAGGCCTGCAAGAGAAGCAATGTTAAGAATATTGGAAATGCGGTTTTCTTCTTTGTAGGCAGTTTCCATGACAGGGATTTGGTGTTTCATGCAGAAAAACACCCCCATCAAATCCACCTGAATTGTCATCTGCGCCTGTTTGCTATCAACATCTGCTATCTTGGCTTGTCCGTGGCCAATCCCCGCATTATTGATCGCCACGTCGAGGCGGCCATAGGTCTCCATGGCAAGATCAACTGTCTGTTTACAATGGGCTTCCTCGGCCACCGTGCCAGCGAGTGTTGCAACCTTGAAGCCATCGGCACGCAGAGCTGCCGCATGATCGGCAAGCCCCTGTTCGTTGAAATCACTCAAAACAAGGTTCGCGCCGCGCTCGGCAAACAGCCGCGAAGCAGAACGGCCAAAGCCACCCGCACCACCTGTAATCAACACGGTTTGGCCAGCAAATTTCTGTTCGAGCTTAGGATCAGACACGATTAGTTTTCCTTTTGTATTTCCGCCCAAGCAGCTTGCGCAAGCAGCGGAATGGCCTTGGCATATTCTTTGGCGCGTTTGGGGTTTGAGGCATTGCCATCAAGGGAGCGCTTGTAAACCCCTTGCAATATTCCCGTGAGTTTAAACAAGCTAAATGCAATGTAAAACGGCCAATTTGTAATGGCCTCTATTCCACGCCTTTGACAATAGGATGCAACGTATTCTTCTTCAGTTGGAATTCCCATTGCGGTTCTATCAACCCCGCCAAGGCCACGCATTCCTGCCTGATGGGGTAAGCGCCATTGCATGCACTGGTAAGCGAGATCAGCGAGGGGATGCCCAAGGGTGGAAAGCTCCCAATCAAGAACCGCAATCACATCTTCGCGTTGGGGGGCAAAAATCATGTTGTCGAGACGGTAATCGCCGTGAACAATTGATATCTGCCCATCATCTTTCGGCATATTGACTTCAAGCCAAGCGATAACCTTATGAACAGTTTCATTCCGTTCAACCTCGGAAGCACGATATTGCTTTGCCCAACGGTCGGTTTGGCGTTCAAAATAGTTACCGGGCTTGCCGTAGGTTTCAAGATCAACCGCTTTCACATCAACCGAGTGAAGCTTTGCTAATGTATCATTCATCGCATCGTAAATGCGTGATCGCATGGCATTGTCTTCGCCTACTTCGGGGATAGCTGGATCCCAAAAAATTCGCCCATCTAAAAATTCCATGACAAAAAACATACGACCGATTGGAGAGGCATCCCCTTCTTGAGAAAGCACCATCATTTTTGGAACAGGCACGGCGGTATCAGCCAGCGCAGACATCACCCGAAATTCACGATCAACTGCATGGGCAGATTTTAACAATTCACCGGGCGGTTTGGCGCGTAATACATAGGTACCCGATTGGGCATCAATTTTGAAGGTCGGATTCGACTGCCCATCGCCAAATTTCGTCAGCTTCTCAAAACCACTAAAATTTGGGACATGGGCTTCAAGCCAAGGTATTAGGTCTGCTTCGTTGAGGTTGCTCATGGCTAATTACTTGACCTTCTCCCAGATGGTGAGAAGCGAAGATGGAGAACTATCTTCATCAGCTTGTCGCCTTTTGGAGCATTTTCAGAACATGGTCATTACCTTGCAACATCTCGCGGGCGTCGCTCATGTCGGTCATTTGGTTCCAGTTTTTTGCGATCATTTCTGGGGTGCGATCGGCTTCTTCAAAATAAACGCCTTCCGCTTCCATCAATTTTGCGACGGTGAACCCACCAGCCCCGGCGAGTAAAATAGTGCGGCTTGGGGCATCACTGCTGCCAAGAAAAAGAACCGCCGGTGTCACCCATTTGGGATCAAGAGAAGCCAGCGCTTCTGGCGGAATAACATCCTCGGTCATGCGGGTGGCTGCTGTTGGAGCTAGGCAGTTAACGTGAATATTGTTCTTTGCGCCCTCAATGTGCAAAGTATTCATCAAGCCCCAAACTCCAGCTTTTGCGGCACCATAGTTGGCTTGGCCAAAATTACCATAAATACCTGAGGTGGAAGTTGTCATGATAATACGCCCATAATTTTGGGCTTTCATCTGGTTCCAAACCGCAAGGGAGCAATTGGCAAAACCCGTTAGGTGAACTGCGACAACCGCATCCCATTCTTCGCCAGACATTTTACCAAAACTTTTATCCCGTAGGATACCCGCGTTATTTACCAGCACATCAATGCGCCCCCAGGTATCCATAGTTTGCTCGATTAAGGCTG
>JAZGFF010000168.1:0-4570 GCA_036479095.1 Rhizobiaceae bacterium
GGGCTATACAGCTGATCCCCTCGATATCGGTTTCAACTCCCGTTATTTATTGGACATCACCAACCAACTTTCCGCGGATGAAGCAACTTTCATGTTGGCCGACCCGGGATCACCAACATTGATCCGAGAAAAGGGCGAAGATGGCGCTTTGTATGTTCTAATGCCCATGCGCGTTTAGGGCGGAAATTTGGTTGGCCCATTATTCGTGACCAACTCCCCAACAGCAACGCCGGTTTGGATTGAAACGCTTAAGCTCAACCATTTTCGTAATTACAGCTCAATAAAGCTTGAGTTGGACCAACGCCATGTGGTGCTGACGGGTGAAAATGGGGCGGGCAAAACCAACCTTCTGGAGGCTGTGTCTTTTCTCTCACCCGGACGTGGTTTGCGTCGCATTTCCTACGATAAGGTATCCCAGTCCCTCATAGCGGATGACCCTCAGGCAGGGACATGGGCTGTTCATGTGGCCATGGAGGGGGCAGAAGGCCCGGTGGAAATTGGCACCGGTTTACAGGCAGGTCCAGGAGGGGTGGAGAACCAGCGCAAAGTCCATATCAATGGTGCGGCAGCCAAAGCGGCAGATGTTTTATTGGAGCACGCTCGAATAGTCTGGTTAACACCGGCAATGGACGGATTGTTCACTGGTGCAGCAGGTGACAGACGGCGGTTTCTGGATCGAATGGTGTTGGCTATCGATCCCACCCATGGCCGTCGTGTATCAGGTTACGAAAAAGCCATGCGAAGCCGCAATAAATTACTGGAAGACACCCAGGCAGATACTTCATGGTTGGACGGCATTGAAACCCAAATGGCGGAAACCGGGGTGGCAATAGCTTTTGCACGGGGGGAACTGGTGGCGCTGCTGCGTGGGATAATTGCAAAAAACCCTTCTGGCCCGAATGCTATTTTTCCCAATGCGGATATAGCGCTGGAGGGAATGCTGGAAAACATTCTGGTAGAGGGAAGCGCCATCGATTTGGAAGACAATTTTCGTACCCACCTGGTTCGCAATAGGGGCAGGGACCGTGCGGCAGGGCGAACCTTAGACGGCCCGCATCGAACCAATTTTGCTGTGCGTCATGGCCCAAAGAATATGGAAGCGGCGCTTTGCTCCACAGGCGAGCAAAAAGCATTGTTGACGGGCCTCGTGCTCGCTCACGCTAAATTGGTGGGGGATGTATCACGCATGGCGCCAATTATTTTGCTCGATGAAATAGCTGCCCACTTGGATGAGGGACGTCGAGCCGCCCTGTTTGATTTGATAGACACAATTGGTTGTCAGGCATGGATGACAGGAACAGATGCCCCCATGTTTGAGGCTCTTGAAGAGCGAGCTCAATATTTCACGGTTGCTTCCGGCGCTGTGGTAAAGGCAAACTGAGCCATGAGTGATCCTTTTAACAAAGATGAACTAGAACGCTATGCCCGCCACTTCGTGTTGCCGGAAATTGGTGGACCAGGGCAACAAAAGCTAAAAACTGCAAAGGTGATTGTAATTGGAGCTGGAGGGCTGGGCGCACCAGCTTTACAATATTTGGCAGCAGCGGGCATCGGACAACTCACTATTGTGGATGCTGATGTTGTTTCGCTCTCCAATCTGCAACGCCAGCTTATTCACGATACAGCTGCTGTCGGCCTCAGGAAGGTTGAAAGCGCCGCGGCGTCAATTGCCCGGCTTAATCCCCATGTGCAGGTGAAAACGCAACCAGTGCGTATCTCAAAAACCAATGCTGTAGAGCTTCTTGAAGGGCACACGCTGGCGCTGGACGGATCAGACAATTTTGCCACCCGCTACCTAATGGCGGATGCTTGTGAAGAAACCCAAATTCCCCTTATCACTGCCGCTGTTCATCGTTTTGATGGCTCGATTACCACTTTAAAACCTTGGGAAGAGGGAAACCCTTCTTATCGGGATATATTCCCACATCAACCAGAAGAAGGTTTGTTGCCCAGCTGTTCGGAAGCGGGAATTATGGGGGCTGTAACCGGTATTCTTGGAACCATGCAGGCACTGGAGGCAATCAAAGAAATTACTGGTGCGGGAGAGGGATTGGTTGGACGATTGTTGATGGTCGACGGCCTCTCTATGCGGGTGGAAACCGTGCGCTATCAACGGGCCAAGAAATAAGCTCAACCCGGGGGAGGTGTAACCCGCCGTAGGGTTAAATTGATCCGCCCGCCATTTTTCAACAAATTGTTGGTGTTGGGGTAAATTCTGTCCACCCCGTGAAAGGCCAAACGAGCAGGGCCGGAAAGCATCATAACATCTCCGCTGAGTAGACGGAAAGAAACTGTTTTTCCACCGCGTTTCGAGGGGCAATTAGAAGAGCCCACCCGAAACAGGCATTCATTGCCCAATGAAATGGAAAGCACGGGGGCATCAAAAACCTGCTCGTCTTTATCTTGGTGAAGCCCCATTTTGGCGTCATCCTCATAATAATTGACCAAACATGCCTCAGGTAAATGAGGGTAATCAGATAGTTTTCCCCAAAGTTCCATAAGTAATGGCGGAATATCTGGCCAAGGATCTCCGGTTACAGGATGAGATTCTTGATACCTATACCCCCGATCTTTGTCCGTAACCCAGCCGAGCGCCCCAAAGTTGGTCATTCGAACAGACATTTTTTTGCCAGTTTTGGGCATTTTTGGAGTAAAAAGGGGTGATTTAGCTGTTTTTTCACGTATTTCAGCCAATAATTGGGTTTGGATATCTAAATTCAATAACCCGGGCCAATGGCGTACTCCCGAGGGTAATTCAATCATCTTGGCGCATCCATAATAGTTCTCTTCTTTTTGACCAATAAAACTGCACGAACCTCCTTGCAGCTTGTTGAATGCCTTCTTATATAGCGTGCGAAGCGAAGTTTCACATTCGTGTTATATGACTATTATATCCCGACCGTGTGGAATTTTACATAACATCGTAGTAACTGTAAAATCCATAAGGCTTCGACATCGAATGCCAAAGGGCTTGCCTCAAAGCAGGGGCATTTCCGGGTTCGCAAAGAAGCGCTTGAAGGAGAGAAAATATGGCTAAAGTAATCGGTATCGATTTAGGTACAACAAACTCTTGTGTTGCCGTCATGGACGGTAAGACTCCCAAAGTAATTGAAAACTCAGAAGGGGCACGCACAACCCCCTCCATGGTTGCTTTCACCGATGATGGTGAGCGCTTAGTTGGCCAACCAGCTAAACGTCAGGCAGTCACAAACCCAGAAAACACCCTGTTTGCTGTGAAGCGCCTAATTGGCCGCCGGTTTGATGATAAAAACGTCAAAAAAGACCAAAAGCTCGTTCCCTTTAACATCGTCAACGGAGACAATGGCGATGCTTGGGTAAAGGTCAACGACGACAAATATTCCCCTTCCCAAATCTCTGCGATGATCCTTCAAAAAATGAAGGAAACAGCTGAGGCCTATTTGGGTGAAAAAGTTGAGCAAGCGGTGATCACCGTTCCTGCCTATTTTAATGATGCCCAACGCCAGGCAACAAAAGATGCTGGTAAAATTGCTGGCCTTGAAGTCCTGCGGATTATCAACGAGCCAACAGCCGCTGCACTTTCTTATGGCATGGAAAAGAAAGATGGTAAGACCATTGCCGTTTATGATTTGGGCGGTGGTACTTTTGATGTCTCCATTCTCGAAATTGGGGACGGCGTATTTGAAGTGAAAGCCACGAACGGGGACACTTTCCTTGGTGGTGAAGACTTCGACATGGTGTTGGTAGATTATCTTGCTACTGAATTTAAGAAAGACCAAGGGGTCGATTTGAAAACCGATAAGCTGGCCCTTCAACGGTTGAAGGAAGCTGCAGAAAAAGCAAAAATCGAACTTTCTGCTTCAGCCCAAACTGAGGTGAACCTTCCATTTATAACTGCCGATGCCTCGGGTCCAAAACACTTGACCATGAAGCTCACACGAGCAAAATTTGAATCCCTCGTCGATAGCTTGATCAAGCGTACCGTAAAGCCAATGGCTGATGCGTTGAAAGATGCCGGCCTTGCTGCTGGCGAAATCGATGAAGTGCTTTTGGTAGGCGGCATGACCCGCATGCCTAAAGTTCAAGAAGTGGTAAAAGACTTTTTCGGCAAAGAGCCAAATAAAGGCGTGAACCCAGATGAAGTTGTGGCCATGGGCGCAGCTATTCAAGCTGGTGTCTTGCAAGGCGATGTAACCGATGTCTTGCTCCTAGACGTGACACCGCTTTCCTTGGGCATCGAAACTTTGGGTGGCGTGTTCACGCGCCTGATTGATCGGAACACAACAATCCCAACGAAAAAATCGCAGACCTTCTCTACAGCTGAGGACAATCAAAATGCTGTGACCATTCGGGTAAGCCAAGGCGAGCGCGAAATGGCAATCGATAACAAAGTTCTTGGTCAATTTGATCTTGTCGGTATTCCTCCAGCACCGCGCGGTGTGCCGCAAGTTGAAGTTACTTTTGACATTGATGCCAACGGCATCGTCAATGTTTCTGCCAAAGATAAGGGTACAGGCAAGACCCAAGAAATCCGCATCCAAGCTTCCGGTGGCCTATCCGATGCTGATATTGATGCAATGGTCAAAGATGC
>JAZGFF010000169.1:0-15852 GCA_036479095.1 Rhizobiaceae bacterium
GAAAGAGCCTTTGAGGTTAACCCGCAAGACTTTGTCAAAATCATCTTCCGAAATTTCCAGAAAATCTCCGCCAATGGCAATTCCTGCATTATTGACAAGAATATCAACATCGCCAAATGCATCGACAGTCGTAGCAATTAGATTGTGCACATCAAGACGCTCACCGACATTGGCACTGACGAAATTGATATCACCAAGCTTGCTCAACTCCGTTGCCGCTTGCTCGCCTTTTTCATCATTGATATCGGCAATAACAACCTGGGCGCCCTCTTGTAAAAAACGTTGGGCAATGGCGTAGCCTATGCCTTGGGCTGCGCCCGTAATAATCGCTGTTTTACCTGAGAGTTTCATGTTCTATTCCGCTTATTTTTTGCAAACTGGTTCAACAGGCTGCGCTGGTTTATCCGGATAATGATGATCTATTAGAATTTTGTAAACCGATATTCACTGGTCTGGCGAAGCTCTTCATCAGGGCGTAATATGATATTTGGAAAACCTTTGTGGTTGATGGCGTCCGGCCAACTTTGGGCTTCAAAGCAAAAACCAGCATAGGCACCGTAGGGTTTCCCAACTAACCCAGCAACAGGAGTTTTGATTTTATGGCCAGCATAAAATTGTAATCCCGGCTCAGTGGTTGATAGGGTCATGGTGATTCTTGATTGATCGGAATGAGCAATTGCTACTTCTTGCAAGTTTCGCCGTTCATTGTGGAGGCAATAATTATTGTCGTAGATTGTCTCCTCCGAACAATCTTGACCGATTGGTTTCGCTGTTTGAAAATCGTGGGGAGAGCCTTTAACTTCTATGAGTTTTCCCGTTGGAATGAAATCGCTATCTACTTCTGTGATTTTATTGGCAAATATTTGCACTTGATGATCACGGCTATCGGCGCTGCCATCTAGGTTGAAGTAGGAATGATGGGCAAGGTTGGCAATGGTTGGGGCATCACAGCGGGTGGTAAGGCTGACGTGTAGAACCCCATTGTCTTTTAATGCGTAGGAGCAGATCATTTCGCAGGTTCCAGGAAAACCCATGGCGCCGTCAGGATCGGTGAGGATCAAATCAACATGGGAGGTGCCCAGATCAGCAATTTTCCAATTGCGCTTGCCGATGCCCCCAACCCCACCGTGAAGGGTGTGTTTATTATTGACGTTGGTATCGACTTGATAAGCGGTGCCATCGATGGTGAACTTTCCATTGCCAATTCGGTTCGCAACACGCCCAGGTGTGGCGCCAAAGTAGGGTGAATGAGCAAGGTAATCATCGAAATTATTAAAACCTAAGACGAGGGGTGGTTCGTGGTTTTCAAGCCGCAGATCTTGTATACTTGCCCCCCAAGTCATGATATTTGCGCTTAGCCCGCCGCCAGTGAGATGAACTCGATAGACCGATTGATCATCTTTAGTTGTGCCAAATATTTCGTGACTCTGTCCGTGTTGGGTCATGCTGGGCTCCGTTGTTGTTGGCTTATAAACTGGGTGGTGTTGGTATGCGTTTCTCCATCCAATTAAAGATCACCACAATCACTCCCGTGAGTAAAATATAAACTCCTGCAACGAGCAGCAAAGGCTCGTAGGTCAGGAAGGTTTCCTGCCGCACAACCGTTTGTTCGCCGAAGAGCTCGCGCATCGGAATGGTGGCGGCAAGGGGGGTGGCTTTCAAGGTTAAAACAAATTCACCAGCTAAGGTTGGAAAGACATTTTGCAAGGCGCGAGGGAGCCAAATCCGGTATAAAATTTTGAATGGGCTCATGCCCATTGCGCGGGCAGCCTCTAACTCTCCTTTTGGAACCCCGGCGAAAGCTCCGCGCATCACTTCGCCAACATATCCAGCAACTGAGATTGTGAAAGCAAAAACCGCATAGGGAATGGCGGCTCGGAGAATTGGCCAAAAGAAGCTATCTTTGATGCCATCAACGAGGGGAAACAATTGGCCAATACCATAATAAATCAACCAGAGCTGAATGAGCAAGGGTGTGCCGCGAACTACGGTACAAAAAGCTTTGGCAGGAATGGCCAAATATTTAGGCCCGGTGACTTGAACCAGCCCAATCGGGATGGCCAGAGCCATGCCAAGGGTTGAGCAGACAAGCAATAATTTAACGGTAAGCCAAAATCCATTCCATAAATCTGGGGCGTACTCGGGAAGCCAGCTCCAATCCATCAATATCCCCTCATACCGATGCTTGGCCACGGCGATACCGTGCTTCCAAGCGGCGCAGGAAGAAATTCGATGCCAGTGTCAGGCAAAGATAAAGGATCGCTGCGGCAACATAAAAGAGTAAATAATGACGGGTGCTGGCCGCCGCGCTATTGGTGGCGCTGGCTAATTCAAAGAAACCGACAACTGCTAAAAGCGCCGTATCTTTGAGTGCAATCAACCAAAGATTGGAAAGGCCAGGAATGGCAAAAGGTATCATCGCCGGTATGGTGATACGGGATAATATTGTAGTTCGTGACATACCAAATGCTAAAGCGGCTTCCTTTTGCCCATTGGGAACTGCTTGCATTGCTGCTCTGATCACTTCAGTTGAATAGGCACCTTGGACAAAGCCAAGCACCAATATTCCAGCCACAAGGCCTGAAATATCAAGGGGGCGATAGCCAAAGCTTTCCAGTATATTATTCAGCGCATCAGTGCCTGCATAATAAAGCAAGAGAATGAGAACAAGTTCCGGCACTGCACGAATTAGGGTCGTGTAGGCTGCGAGCATAAACCGTAACATCCTACCGCCATGGAGTTTTCCCAGGGCGCCTAACAGACCAAGAACCAATCCTAAACCATAGGCGCCAACGGCTATTTGTACCGTGCTAACAAGCCCCTGTAGCAAGGATAGGCCACGCCCGGGCGGGCTGATCCATAACAGCTGGAGGCTTTCAAACACGAATTGCTATTCCCCAAAATTATACCCTGGCCAATGTTATCACAGGCCAGGGTGATTGTGATTATTTGCCGTAGATGTCGAAATTGAAATACTTTTTTGCAATGTCATCATAGGTTCCATCTTCAAGAACCTGGGCTATTGCTTTGTTAAATTTCTCTCTCAACTTAGTATCGTTCTTACGAAGGCCAACACCGGCGCCTTTGCCAAATACTGCTTCGTCAGTAAGGAAGGCTTTGATCTCGTACTTTTTACCTTGGTCAGATTTTAAAAAGGGATCAAAAGCAAGGGAATCGCCAATCACGGCATCCACACGGCCAGAAACCAGATCGTTGTTGTGCTCATCAAAAGCTGGATAGGTTTTAATTTCTGAGGCAATCGATTTTACGTGTTTCTTGGCGTAATCTGCATGGATTGTAGACACTTGTACCGCAACAATTTTTCCCTTCAAGCTACTCAAATCTTTGTTGATTGAACCATCTTTTGCGGCAACAAGCGCGGCTGGGGTGTTGTAATATTTGTCTGAAAAACTGATCACCTTCATTCGCTTTGTTGTGATCGACATGGAGGCGAAAATTGCATCAATTTTTTTGGATTGAAGGGCAGGAATAATTCCATCCCAAGCGATTGGTGTCCAGACGCATTTTTCGTTCATTGCTTTACAAAGAGCTTCACCAAGTTCGATCTCGAAGCCTGTTCGTTTGCCGCTTGCGTCCACATCTGCAAAGGGTGGATAGGGGGCTGAATCAAGGCCAAGACGAAGTTCAGCTGATGCCGCTGTGAGGCTAAGTCCGGCTGCGAAGACGCTGGCGGCGAGTATGGATTGGAACATTTTCATGGGTGGTTCTCCTATTAAACTTTGTTGTTAGTGTATTGATTTTACAAACGCCTTGCAGCGCTCGCTGGTGGTTTGGTTGAACACCTGCTCTGGTGTCCCTTCTTCTTCCACAACACCTTCGTGTAAGAAAATTACGTTGCTTGAAACATCACGGGCGAAAGCCATTTCGTGGGTGACAAGGATCATGGTTCGTCCTTCCTCTGCGATGCCCTTGATCACTTTTAAAACCTCCCCAACAAGTTCAGGGTCAAGGGCTGAGGTTGGTTCATCGAACAACATGGCTTGCGGTTCTATCGCTAAGGCGCGGGCAATTGCTGCCCGTTGCTGCTGGCCGCCAGAAAGAAAGGCGGGGTATTGGTCCCGTTTGTCATAAAGGCCGACACGGTTGAGAATAGCCTCAGACTTTTCTTTTGCCTCTGCCTTACGCAAGCCTTGCACGTGAATTGGCGCTTCCATGACGTTTTGCAATACTGTCATATGTCCCCAGAGATTGAAACTTTGGAACACCATTCCAAGGTCTGAGCGCAAACGCTGGATTTGTTTTTTATCGGTGGGGTGCATGATACCATTTTTTGGGGCGGAAAATTTTATTGCTTCTCCAGCTATGGAGATATTACCAGATGAAGGCAATTCGAGCAGATTAATGCAACGCAGGAATGTTGATTTACCTGATCCGGAAGCACCGATGATCGAAACAACATCGCCCTCGTTCGCATCAAGATCAACGCCTTTGAGAACCGCAAGGTCACCAAAGGATTTGTGTAGCCCTTCGACTTTAATCGAACTTTTATTGATGTTCGCAGAGGTTGCCATTCGTGAATCGCCCCGAGCTGGATGAGTTGATTTATTGCCCGCTGTATTTCCGTTATCTGGTAAAACACCATAGTTTCAGCTTTGAACATGGCATTAGATCGCCCGATACTCAAGCGATAAGGCCACCCTTATCGCGGATGAAGTGGGTAACGTCTTCGACGCCTTTACCGCCTCGCAAATCGGTGAAAAGTGTGGGCAATTCGGGGCGAGCTTTTTTTGCATCCGTTCTCATGCGCTGTAAATCTGCATCTACATGGGGCGCAAGATCAGTTTTGTTGATGATCAATAAATCAGACCGGGTGATTGCGGGGCCGCCCTTTCGTGGGATGTCGTCGCCTTGGGCGACAGAGACTACATAGAGGGTTAAGTCGGCCAGTTCAGGAGAAAAGGTTGCGGCCAGGTTGTCACCACCAGATTCAATAAAAATGATGTCTAAACCGCTGTGGCGTTGGTTCAACTCATCAATGGCGCGTAGATTGATCGAGGCGTCTTCACGAATTGCGGTGTGGGGACAGCCGCCAGTTTCCACCCCGATGATCCGATCGGCAGGCAATGCTTGGGCGCGAACCAAGGCCTCTGCATCCTCTTTAGTGTATATGTCATTGGTCACAACAGCGATGGAAAACTTGGAAGCCATGGCTTTGCAAAGTTTTTCGGTGAGGGTGGTTTTACCAGAACCAACAGGGCCACCAATACCTATTCTTAAGGGGCCATTATTACTCAAGATCGAAAAATCCTTGCGGGCAGTATTTCGTGGTTCATCGCCGCAATTTCCATATTAATCGCGCCGGTTCCGATATGTTCCAATTCTAAATCGACAGTAAGGCTGGCGGTAAATTGAATGTCATTTTCCAGTTCGGCTAGCAGCGTCACTCCTGCTTGTTGCCCAAGGCGCATCAATCTTAGTGCTGCTTGTATTTGGTTGTTTACCCCACAATGGAGGAATGCCAACAGTGTTTCTTGAAGCGGCATATCGTTCTCATGGGAAACCTGTCCAACGGCACTGGGGTAAGAAATAGGGGAAGGCAGTTTCTTGGCATTGGGTTCCCGCCACGGTTTGCTGGCCGCGATGAAAGCGTCCCCCAACCCCGTGGTTTCTTCATAGCGCTCTTTAGAGCCAGCGAAGGATAAAGCAAATCCGTTTATTTCCTCAACGGGTTTCGATTGTTTATGGACTGCTGTCAGAAAAATGGCGTCATTATAGAAGGGGCCTTGAGCAAGGCTGGTTTGAATCCAATCCCGTAGCTCATTTTTGTTGGTTACCGCTCCATTTTGGCAGGCTGTTTCTAGGCCTGATGACCACGCATATCCGCCAATAGGAAAGGTGGGGGAAAACCAACTTAGCAAACGAAGGAGGCCGGGCTTAGTCATGGCTATGGCCAGGTTTTTTGTGATCATCATAGGCCCCAGCCTCTGGAGAAAAAGGAGCCACAACATCTTTTACCATAGCCCCAAGACCCAGCAGCATTTGTTTGATGACTGGGTCAGAACGTATATACAATTTGTCTTCGGTGATTTGCGCTGCTAAATGGCGGTTACCAATTTGCCATGAAAGCGCCAGCAGGTGGCGGCTGTTATTAGCTGTGATCTCATAAAGCTTTTCTGGCTCAGCTCGCACTTCAATGATGCGGCCATCATTCAACTTCAATCCTTCTCCGTGCTGCAAAAGCCGTGCTTGGGGAAGATCGAGAAGGAACTCTATTCCCTTATCGGATGTTAGTTTGATACGGCGGCGATGGCGGGCTGTCTCGTCAAGGGTAATCGTGTCTACGGGGTCATGGCTGTGGGGTAAAACTGTCTTGGCCGTCAGCATTTGGGTTACGATTTCTCATTCCATCAATTGTATAGCCATCATGGTGGCGCAGGATGAACAAGGCAAGTAGGGCGCCCAAGGTTGCGACAGATGTCCAAAGTAAATTATTGGGAAACTTTGTCCAATTCCATAAAGCGCCGCTTAAGGTGGTACCAATTACACCCGTTGCATGGATGATTGTTACCATGGCGTAAACGGGTGTGCGAAATATACCCAGCACAAACAGCAACACGATAAACAATTGAAGCGTGCCAACTGCATAGGCGATATCGAGAAAGCCAAACTCCATGCCGAGGAACTCCAGCCCGACATCTTTTTTCAACCAAGTTAAGCCATAGGTGCCTCGGAATACATTGCCCATCCATTCAGGATGGTAAAACTTAAGCGAGGCCCACACCCCCAGAAAAGCGGCAACGGTTACTCTGATAAGCAACAAAGCTATGTTGAGCTTGGGTGTTAAGTTTGGCGAATTGGACATGAAGAATGAACCTGATTGATTTCGACAAAGCAGTAGCCTCGATCAGAAAGTTTTTCAAATCAATGTTTTGTCAAATGTTGTTACGTCTTAAGGTGCGAATTGTACGGGTGGCCACGTTAGTAGCCGCCGTGTCCTCCGCCCCCTTCCCCTTCGGCTCCAACATATTTATTCTTAATTTCGAGTTTTTTCTTCAAAGCGCGTTTGCCGGTCATGCCGGTTTCTTGCCAAGTTAAATAGGTCTCGACTTGATCGATGGAAGGATTATTAGTTTCGATATAAGCCTTTGCTTTTTTCAAGGCGGCGACCAGTTTGGTGCGCGAAATTCGTTGTGGCAGCGCCGTATTGATTTGTTTTCCACGCATGGCAGCGCCACTACCAGCTGCGGCGGTGAGAATGAATTCGATCATAGGCTTGTCGAGTTTGCCAACATTTGTTGAAAACAAGCTGCTGCCATATTCTGAAATAGCCTGATTGTTGCTGCCAAGTTTTGTTTGAGATTGGGGTAATTTAAGGGATGCTCGTTGCGATGCTGCGTTTGCCCCGACCCAACGCGGACCGCCTAAGTAAAGTGCCGCATACATAGTTTTTGCTTTTGCGGAGGGAACGCCACCAACGATGATCGCATCATAGAACATGCGATGTACGGCTTGCCATGTGGCTGTATGATAAAACGAGCCTGATTCATTACCCGTGGCACAATAGGCATCGTGTACCGTCGCGGCATTGATGAATTCTTTACTGCGCGGATGGCCAATAATGCTGACAAACATGGTTGGGATAGAAGCACCATCGGTAAGGGTGCCAACTGGCGCGACCCAACGTTTGTTTTGCGCATCAATAAAGATCAGCTCTTCGGCTGTGCGATTAAAGGGAAAATCTCGGCCAGGAAGCTCGATCACTTCTTCTGCAAGCTTCACGGGACTATTGATAAAGTTACAAAGTGAGCTTGCTTGTCCCGTACACGAAAGGGTTGCTATTTCCGGTACACTGGCAAAATTACTGCTCGGTGAACTGGTTGGTGCACAACCACTGGCAATTAAACAAGCGGCAAGTATTGGATAACGCATTTTCTATTTTCCCCGTCCCTAGTTCGTTATATTTTCATTACCAATGAGCATAAAACGATTGTTGCAAATGTGATAACCGAGATCAGTTTTAAATGTCGGTGTTTGATATGATTCAAGTATCGCCACTTTTAGATATAATTCCATCACCCAATTGGGTGATGATTGAATTTTTTATAGACGGGTGAGCGAACCACATGCAGCAACCTTAAAACATGAAATAGCGTTGTGCCATGGGGAGAATTGTCGCGGGTTCACAGGTGAGCAATTCGCCATCCGCCCGGACTTCATAACTTTCTGGGTCGACCTCGATTTGAGGTGTGGCATTGTTCAAAATCAGGCTTGCTTTGCTAATTCCAGCCCTTGTGTTGCGCACGGCAAGCATCTGCTTTTCGACGCCCAAGCTCTCCCGCAGGTTATTTTCAAGGGCGGCCTTAGAGACAAATGTGACAGATGAATTGGTGAGGGATTTTCCAAAGGCACCGAACATCTGGCGCATATGAACCGGTTGTGGAGTTGGTATGGAAGCATTGGGATCGCCCATCGGTGCCGCAGCAATGGTACCTCCAATTAAGACCATTGCTGGCTTCACCCCAAAAAAGGCGGGATCCCATAAAACGATATCAGCGCGCTTGCCCTCTTCGATTGAACCTATTTCGCCAGCCATGCCGTGGGCAATTGCTGGATTGATCGTCACTTTTGCGATATAACGGCGCACGCGGAAATTATCGTTGTCGCCAGTTTCTTCTGGTAACGCACCGCGCTGTTTTTTCATTTTATCTGCGGTTTGCCAGGTTCTAATCAGCACTTCCCCCACACGACCCATGGCTTGAGAATCTGAGGCGATAATGGAAAATGCCCCCATATCGTGAAGAATGTCTTCCGCAGCGATTGTTTCTTTGCGAATGCGGCTTTCAGCAAAAGCGATGTCTTCTGGAATTGAAGAATCGAGATGATGACAAACCATCAGCATATCCAAATGCTCTTCAAGGGTGTTCACCGTATAGGGTCGAGTTGGGTTGGTCGAGGCGGGAAGTACGTTCGATAAGCCACAAACTTTGATGATATCAGGGGCGTGGCCACCGCCAGCACCTTCGGTGTGGAAAGCGTGGACCGTGCGGCCTTTGAATGCTTCAATTGTATGCTCAACAAAGCCGCTTTCATTCAAGGTGTCCGTGTGGATCATCACCTGTACATCATGTTCGTCGGCAACATTTAAACAATTATCGATAGCTGCAGGGGTTGTCCCCCAATCCTCATGTAGCTTTAAAGAGCATGCGCCGCCTAAAACCATTTCATGTAAGGCCGATGGGAGAGAGGAGTTGCCCTTTCCCGCCAGTGCTAAGTTCATCGGAAAAGCATCAAAGCTTTGGATCATCCGCCCTAAATGCCAAGAACCGGGGGTGCAGGTGGTGGCTAGGGTGCCATGGGCGGGCCCTGTGCCACCGCCAAGCATGGTGGTGATGCCCGAATGTAATGCCTCTTCAATCTGCTGGGGGCAGATGAAATGAATGTGGCTGTCAAAACCACCGGCGGTAATGATTTTTCCTTCACCTGCGATAATTTCTGTACCTGGCCCGATGATAATATCAACACCAGATTGGGTGTCAGGGTTACCGGCCTTACCGATTTTATTGATACGGCCATCATGCAAACCGATATCAGCTTTATAGATACCCGTGTGATCAACAATCAGCGCATTTGTGATGACCGTATCAACTGCCCCATCGGCACGCGCCACCTGAGATTGCCCCATACCATCGCGGATGACCTTACCGCCGCCAAATTTCACCTCTTCGCCATAGCTGGTCAAATCGCGTTCGACTTCGATGATTAGGTCGGTGTCGGCAAGGCGTATCTTATCGCCTGTGGTGGGGCCATACATGGCCGCATAATCAGCGCGGGATATTGTAGATTTGCTCATTTATCCACCTTCAACGAAACGTTTGAGTTCTAACGAGCGCGCCTTGGTCAGGCGGGTTCGGCAGATAACGTATTGTTGGTCCCGCTTGCGATATTCTTCATAGTATAGGATCTGTGCATTGCACTGGGCGTCTCGAAACTTAATCCAAGCCCTTTGCGATTCTAATATTGCGAAGGAATAATCCTTTTGAGCCCTGGTTAATTTGTTGATCGAACGCCAAACAAAATTTAACTCGCGGTCAGCGTCCTCGAAGTCCTTTTCGGCGCAGTAAAGTACAGTGTTAGCGGCGATCATTCGCCGCTTTGCGCAGTTTATTTCTTGAGCATGGGTTGGACCGAAGGCAAAAACCATTGCCCCAAAGAGAATGAAATACCGCATTATAATTTTCCCATCACTTTGCCGTTGAATCCATAAATTTCACGCTTTCCCCCAAATGCAACCAAAGTTACATCGCGGCTTTGACCGGGCTCAAAGCGTACCGCCGTGCCAGATGCAATATTGAGGCGCATGCCACGGGTGGCTTTGCGGTCAAAATTTAAGGCAGGGTTTGTTTCATAAAAATGATAGTGGGAGCCAATCTGTATTGGCCGATCACCAGTATTAGCAACTTTCAACAGGAGGGTTTTAGCTTTCTCGTTTAGGGTGATTTCACCTTTGGCGGTGATGATTTCTCCAGGTTTCATTTGCTCTGCCTCACGGGATGGTGGACGGTGACCAATTTGGTGCCGTCGGGAAAAGTTGCCTCTACCTGTACGTCCTTGATCATGCTTTCGATGCCATCCATGACTTGATCTTGGCTGACAACGTGGGCGCCAGCTTCCATGAGATCAGCAACAGAGCGACCATCGCGCGCGCCCTCGACAACGAAGTCGCTAATCAAAGCGATTGTTTCGGGGTAATTGAGTTTTACCCCACGGGCTAATCGTTTGCGGGCAACCTCGGCTGCCATGGCGATCAGTAATTTATCTTTTTCGCGGGGAGTGAGTTGCATTGAAAGAGTACAATTCCAGCTAGAGGGACCAAATTTTTGGCACGTCTGCACCAAAGTTCAACAAATTAATAAGGGGGATGAGAGTTTTCCTGAGGCCATAACCATCCCGTGCAATCAGCCTAACCAAAAGTTTTCCATTCCAGTGAGAGGCACCGTTGTTGTCCCCAATTATTTTGCGGGTGGGTTCAAGAAACCCTACGGCAGACGGAGAAATGAAAAGGATAGTGGCGAGTGCATTATTCCCATCGGTGACAAAGGGATTAGCCATTTGGTTTGCAATTTCACCTTGCAACATAAATTCTTCAGAATGAATGAGGGTGTCGTTTTGTTTGATCCGCCAACGATCTTTGAAATATCCTTGGGTGAGTTGTTCGCCCATCTCACCTCGACCAAAAATCAACGGTTCAACGAATAAAACTTCTGCGTCGGCAGCTATATCGGCTTCAATTGTGCGCGAAAGAGCAGCTTGATTGAACAGGATTGTTTCTTGCGGAAGCCAGGATAGTTTTGCCCTTTCTCCTAGGGTGATTTTGACATTGGTTTGCACCACACCTTGGGTAGATTTATATATTTTTTCGCAGGCTTGGGTGGTGATGGAGGCAGTGCAATCCTTGCCAATTGCGAAGCGCCAATCCATTTGATCTTCTCCTGTCATGCCCCCAGAAGAGTTGATCATGATCGCCTCGAGACTGTTGTTGCGTCTGTGGGGAATGCGAATTTTTGCGCAACCTTGCTGGTACAATTCATCAATCTGGGTTTGCCCATTTGTGTTGACTAAACCCAACCGGCCATGGCCAAGCGCTCGCTGGTGCAAAGACGGTTGAGGGAGTTGGTTTTTACTGGGGCTGGTGAGCATCCGTTAAGCTTTGAGAATATTCACGGTTTAGTCAATGCTGGTTTGTAGGAGGTCGGTTTATGGCGCTGGGTTTAGCGGGATTGAGTTATATACCCAGCGCTTATTTCAGCAATCTTGGTGGGGCTGATGATCGGCGCAAAAATGGTTTTGAAATCGCCTTTTGGGCCAAGTAAATAGAGGAAGGAACCGTGGGAATATATCGGGCCTTCATCGATGTGATTGAATAAAAACTTCTTCTCGACGTTAAAGGTTTTGTAGGCGATAGCGAGGTTTGCTTGTGTTCCTGTTAGGCCGACCAGTTTGGGGTGGATGTCTGTTGCAGCCTTATTCAAGTTTTCAACCGTATCCCGTTCTGGATCAACGGTGATTAAAATTGGGGTCACAGAAAGCTTCATTGCTTCCAGTAAATCTACCGCCTTGGCCAGGTTTGGCAATGCAACTGAGCACATGGCTTTACAATTGGCATAGCCGAAAAATATAAGCTGGTGTTCACCATTTGGGTTGATGGAAGTGCGGGGTTGGCCGTTTTGATCGATCAGGTCAAAATCACCATTTTTCATCATCGGAAACCCTAGGGTGTTATTCTTATCAACACGGCGAGGAGCTAAGGGGAGGGGTGCCTCGCTTACTTTTATGGTAGCTTTCATTGAATAAAGGGAGCCAATGGCACCAGCGCCCAAGCCCAAAAGTAGGGCGATTGAGAGACCAAAATTACGGAACATTTTAGACGGACGGCTCATTCGTTTTCTTCAAGGTATTTTTTATCGAATTCTAACCCCAGACCAAAATGGCCGCTTTTTGCGAGTTGCTTTTTGACCCTCGGGTCGCGGCGGAACCAAGCGCCCTTCCCCTTTGCATCGGGGTTCTTTTGCGCCCACCTTTTTGTCCAAAGGTTTGCTTTGTTCCATTTTTCTTCACCGCTTAGGCGAATAAATTGTACCATGTAAAATTTTGTTTTAACGACCTCATCTTCACCAATTAATAGGCCATCAACATCGACCTGTTTGTTGCAGTAGGGGAGCAGGTCTTCGGTTGCTCCGTTGAAGGCAGCTTGGCGATTTTTTAAAACAAAAACCAATTTGTTATCGATCGAACGAACAATGCCAAGATTGCGATTTCCGTCGCCGCAGTTTTTTGGGCAGTCGTTGGTAAGGGCGCAAAGCACATCGACGACCTGTCCTGAAAAAGTTGCTTTTTCTTCGCCGGCCAAGTTCCAACTCTTAGCCTTGCTGCCTTTGGAAAAGTCAGCTGCGGTTGCAGCGGTTGTCAGGAATATTGTGGAAGCGATTAGGGTTTTAAAAAACATTATAAACGGCTCCTTCTAATTCTTTTTGGCAGGTTTGGGGGCAGAAAAAGGCGGGACTGAATCATAGTCTTCATGGCTCATATGTTGAATGCCGTTATTGGCAATCACTTTCTCGACCACGAGATAATTCACCCCGTCGCGGATAAAATGTTGCCCTTTAGCTGTAATAATATCGCTTTGAACTTCCATGATTGTATCTGTGGGGGCGAGGGCATCTTCCCCCTTATATTTTAGCACCATATAGACTTCACCTGATTGGGTGCGCACCCCAACTGGAATGCCGCCAGCTGCGCACCATAAGGCGCAGGTGTGGTGGGCTGTTCCTCGGGTAGCGTCCGTATCTCCCATCACTCCAGAAAAATAACACCAAGTATCGATCATCTCGCCTTTGATTTCGACGATCTTTGCGGCGGTTGTCGCTTGGGCAGATTGTAGGGGCGTGGTGACGGTTAAGAGGAGAGTGGCAAAAGCCGTGGCGAGGCGAAAAGTAATGGGCATGGGTATTCTCTCATCTGAGGATGTAGGGTTAAGCCAATCATTTTAAGGAAAGCAGCGCAATCAGATAGCAGACAATTTTTCGTGTGTGATACGTGTGGATGGCTAGAGCAAGCCCCACTTTTCATAATCACTGACCAACAGATGGGTTGGATCACAATCTTCTTCAATTGTTGAAAATCGACCAATTGGTTCGGCAAATATATTGTCGGTTAGATCGTTGTTCACTGTTGAAACTTCACCGATCAAAACATCGCCACCTTCGCCCCAGAATTTGTGCCAATTACCGGGGCGCAAGGTGACGCTTTCTCCAGGGGCGAGGTGAAGGGTATCGCCGCCATTAATGGTTCGCAGCAGCCCATCGCACATAACTGGGACTGGAAGGCTTGGGTCTATTTTTCCATTCACCCCACTTTCAAACATTTCAATTGCAAGGGTAGCACCGCCACGGTTGATGATGTCTTCTGTTTTTAAAATGTGTCGGTGGCTGGGGGAAATTTGGTTGTGCCGCGAGATCATTATTTTCTCCGCATAACACATGCCACCACCGCCTTTTAGTTCGTCTAAAAAACCATTGCGCAAGGTGAATAAAAACAAACCCATCTGATCAAAATTACCGGCGCCATAGTCGGTGATATCCCAACCCAAGCGGGCGGTAGTAATCCTGTTCAATTCACTCTTTCGAGTCACCATTTCTTTTGGGGTATAGTAGGCAAAAGGGGGTAGAAAAAAACCATGGGAGCGTAGGTCCGCATCGGCTTTGGCGATAAGTTTATTAATGGTCGAGCGTTTCATATTTATATCTACAAGTGGCGATTTGAGATATAGAAAACTATTCTCGCCAGAATTGATAGCCTCAATACCTTGTAGAAATGTCTGAAGGAAATGAGTAAGATCATTGATGGAATTAACTGCACATATGCTGCAACTTACGAAATCACGAGGACAAACTAATGACACACCCAATCGTAGAAGACCTTTCATGGCGGCGCACGGTTAAAAAATATGATGAAACCAAGAAGGTTTCAGCGGAAGACCTGGAGGTGCTTTTTGAAGCCCTGCGGCTTTCTCCCTCTTCTATCAATTCGCAGCCGTGGCGGTTTGTGGTTATTGAGAGTGATGCTGCACGAGATCGAATGAGCAAAACATTTGCAAATAAGTTCCAATTTAACCAGCCTCATATTCATAGCGCCTCTCAAATTATTTTACTCGCCCATAACCCAAGCTACACACGAGATGACTATGCCAAAGTTGTCGATAAGGGCATCGCCGATGGGCGCACCAAAGCCGATGGCCGAGAAGCCGCGTTTGGCAGTTTTTTCTTTGCAGAATTAAACACAGATGAGGATGGTAACACTGCGCACTGGACAAAAGCCCAACTTTATATTGCCCTTGGAAATGCTTTCCACACCCTTGCGCGCCTCAAAATCGGCTCAACGCCAATGGAGGGGATCGATATGGATTTGGTCAACGAAGAATTCAAGGAAGAGCTTGCTGGCTATCGATGCGAAGTTGCGCTCGCTATTGGGTATTCAGATTCAGAGAATGATTATAACGCAAAGATGGCTAAGACCCGTCGGAGCCTCGATAGCATTCTTGTAACAATTTAAGGAGAGCAAAATATGAACATTCTTGTTGTCACAGCAGGCTATTCTATTTTCGATGCAAAGGGACAATTGAATGGCCATCTGGCCTATTTAACGGAGAAGAATCTAACCGCCAAAGGCCATACGGTTAAGCTCAGTGATGTCACGAAAGATACTTGGGCAGTGGACAGGGAAGTGGAGAAACTTCTTTGGGCACAAACCATCATCTACATTATGCCGATCATGTGGTTCAACATGCCTGCACCGATGGTCAAGTGGTTGGGCGAGGTACTTGTCTATAAAAAAACATTCATCATCACAGAAGAATACGGCGAAGGGGGGCAAATCCCAGCGGACAATTTTATGATTGTTACAACCTCAAATATGAAAAGCAGCGATCTGGGCAAAGGTTATGTACTTAAAGACGCCAACCACATTGATGATGTTTTACAACCCCTAATCATGACCAATACCTATCTCAGCATCCGCAATCAAATACCAACCTTTCATGCAGGCGATGTGATCGGCGGGGGTACAGATTGGATTGCACCAACTTATGGGAAGCATTTGGACAAACATTTTGTGCGGTGACGATGGGTTTGCAAGGATAAGTTTTGCAGAAAAAACCTGCATTAGGGTTAGACTTCCCGACAAGCTGGCGGTGAACCCTCGAACTAAATTATTTTACAAAAAACTTATCCCCGTGCCAAGAACCTCCCCCATAATGCCAACGCCTGATGAAACGGGGACGTGGCCGATCACCAACGTCATTTCATTGGGTCCGGATTCGATGGGTTGGCATTTTGG
>JAZGFF010000170.1:0-26502 GCA_036479095.1 Rhizobiaceae bacterium
TCCAAATTTCTGAAAAAGGCTTCGGTTGTGTTGGCGTAGTTAGTGATACTAAACTCATTGGCATCATCACGGATGGTGATTTACGACGCAATCTATCTACTTCATTGCTTGCAGAATCTGTTGATGATGTAATGACAAAAAAGCCACAAACGATTGCTCCAGATATGCTGGCGGCAGAGGCGCTGGATATGATGAACCGGCGACCGATTACTGTGCTGATGGTATGTGAAGAAAATCAGCCTGTCGGTATTCTTCACCTCCACGATTTACTGCGAATTGGGATGACCTAAAGCGGCACCACCAGCAAAGCACCATCCTCAGCG
The DNA here is from genome assembly GCA_036479095.1 of Rhizobiaceae bacterium. Classification (GTDB taxonomy): domain Bacteria; phylum Pseudomonadota; class Alphaproteobacteria; order Rhizobiales; family Rhizobiaceae; genus Pseudahrensia. Next base: position 324 of record JAZGFF010000170.1, read on the forward strand.
CCAGTTACTTTGATCTGCGTGCCCACAGGCAAATCTTCGCCCCGAACCCGCCAAGTTGTATCTCCAAGACGAACACGCCCAGCTCCGTTCTCTATGGCTTCCAATAGAACCGCTTCCTGTCCCAAAAACCTCCGTAAAGGATCATTTATTTTTGCTGCTTCATCGTCACGATGATCGCTTGGGAACATTCTCTTTGCCAAAAATACAAAAGACAAAGACAACAACCCAAAGGCCACCATTTGCCCTTTCCATGACCACCAATTTATTTCTGGTAAAGCCACAATAGTCACAGTTCCTATTAATATGGCTGCCAAACCAAACCAGACTAAAAATGTGCCCGGGATTATAACTTCACCGATCAATAAAATCAGCCCCCCGATAAACCAGGACCAAGCCCCCATATCTGCAATAAATTGTAAGATCATATCTCGTTCCTTTAAGCTGGGTAGGAAGCGCAGCAGCCGTGCTTAAGTCTTTGGCACACTGCGTTGGCGGCTTGCTCGCTTGGGTTGATCACCCTCGCCAAATACTTCCTTGGCAATTTCCCCAATTCCAGCCAATGATCCAACCAGAGCCGTTGCTTCCATTGGCATCATAATGATCTTTTGATTTGGAGCGGAACCGATTGTTTGGAGAGCCTCTGTATATTTTTGTGCGACAAAATAGTTGATGGCCTGGGAATTCCCGGCACCAATAGCATCGGAGACAACCCGAGTTGCTTCAGCTTCTGCCATTGCTTCCCGTTCCCGCGCTTCAGCTTCACGAAAAGCGGCCTCTTTAGCGCCCTCAGCCTCAAGGATTTGCGATTGCTTCTTGCCTTCTGCGCGTAATATTTCTGCTTGGCGATCACCCTCGGCTTCAAGAACAGAAGCCCTTTTTAAACGCTCTGCTTTCATCTGACGTCCCATCGCGTCGACCAAATCAGCTGGGGGATTGATATCCTTGATCTCAATACGGGTCATTTTGATGCCCCAAGGAGCAACCGCATCATCTACAACATGCAAAATTCGCGTATTAATTTCATCCCGTTTTGAAAGTAGCTCATCTAACGTCATTGAGCCCATGACCGTACGCAAGTTTGTCATGGTGATGTTCAGAATAGCATTTTGCAGACCACTAACTTCATAGGCGGCCTTTGGAGCATCAAGAACCTGGAAAAATGTCACACCATCGACGCTACAAGTCGCATTATCTTTCGTGATAATTTCTTGAGTAGGCACATCTAAAACCTGCTCCATCATGTTCATTTTTGCTCCAACACGCTCAATGAACGGCCAAAGCAGTCCTAAACCCGGACGCAAAGTACGATCATATCGACCAAGTCTTTCAACGGTATAATGGAATCCTTGGGGGACGATTTTGATCATTGATAAAATGATCATCACCAGCAAAACACCCAATACGAGTATCGCAATATCACTCATTTCTAGAAACATATGATTCTCTCCTTGTTACCCATATATGGGGTGGCGGAGTAAAATTATCAACTCAACTGTTAGTTGAAACCTATATCCAGCCTTGAAGCTCACGCAAAACAATGTCCTCAATCAACTTCAACCCTAACTCCCCATCGTTGAGGCAGGGGATATGGCTGAACTTATCGCCCCCGTGGTTGATGAATTCTTCCCTCACCTCACCGTCGATTTCTTCCAATGTCTCAAGACAATCAGAGGCAAATCCAGGATTCATCACAGCAATTCGCTTCACGCCTTTTTCCGCTAAATTGACGACTGTTTCATCAGTGTAAGGCTTTAACCATTCTTCCGGCCCAAATCGTGATTGAAAAGTAGTGATCAGGTATTCGTTTGACCAGCCCATATGTTCGCGTAAAAGATTGCTGGTCTCCAAACAATGTTGATAATAAGGGTCGCCCTTATCATAGTAACTTTGGGGTAGTCCGTGGTAAGAAGCGATAATGTGTTCGGGTGAATAATCCTGGCCATCAAGATGCTGTTGAACTGACTGCCCTAGGGCTTCAATATAGGCGGGCTCTTGATAGTAAGCAGGCACTGACCGTAGTGCGGGCATCCAACGCATTTTCATTACTGCTTCATAGGCTTTGTCATTAACAGTAGCTGTTGTCGTGGCTGAATATTGCGGGTAGAGCGGGAAAATTAATATCCGGTCACAACCCACCTTTTGAAGCGCTATGATACGGCTTTCAATAGATGGTTTGCCGTAACGCATCGCCCAATCGACAATCAAATTTTCTACGCCATTTAACCGTTCAGCCAATTGCTCTCCCTGCGAACGTGTAAAAGTTCTCAAAGGAGATTCGTTACGCTCTTTATTCCAAATAGATTCGTATAGTGCTCCAGATTTCTTTGGCCGGGTATTTAATATCACCCCGTTTAACAATGGCCACCAGATGATTTTCGGGGTCTCAATCACCCGCCTATCCGACAAAAATTCCTTCAGGTATTTCCGCATATTCTTTTTATCGTAGCCATCTGGCGTACCAAGATTTACCAGCAAAACACCAATTCGCCCCGAAGGAAAACGGCTCGAATGAATACGCCCATCGGTGCTGTCTTTTGGTGCTAACATGATCAAATACCCAATTATTCATACGCCATCACAGCGCCCTAACATGGCATAGCCATGCGAGGGGTGAAGATCAACTAATGCCCAGCGAAATAAAACCCATATCCAATCAAAACCGCAGGAATAGCACTATAAAGCGTAGCTAAAATTGCCGCCTTTGGAGCCAAAGCTAATGCTGGGAATAAGGCATCTCCATCATTTGTGATGGCATTCGCGATCAGGGCAGAAAAAGGGATTGCACCACTTAAATATATCGCAGTGACAACTATTTGAGGGCCACAACCAGGAATGAAACCGATCATAATCGCAACCGCAGGCATTAATATCACCCAAGAACCGAACATGCTCGCCACATCAAGGCCGGCAAATGTTACAGCCATTTCATAGAGCATAAATGCCATGATCACCCAACTGGTAACAAAAGTTGTATCGGCAACGACCCGTTGAATAATAGGGTCGCCCGGCAGTGCGTCGCTACCCAAAGTGCTGTGTCCGCCTTCAACAGTCGCCCATATCAAGAGTGATAGGGTTGCACCGACAAAGCCAAACCAAAGCACTGGCTCAAGATGAGAAAAACTTCCAAACCAAACATTAGCGTCGACCTGAAACGCATCAGCCAAGCCAAAGATTATTCCAACCATTGCCATGCCCATCCAAAAGGTTTGGATGGGGTTTAATTTCGATGAATGTACGTGACTGCTGCGGGTAATATCTTCAGCAGGCTTTCCATCCATTTCTATCGCCATAAAATCACGGCCATGAAACCAATCAACCAACAGGCCCGTGACGACACCAGCCACGAGGGAAATTGCAAACACATATAAAGCGGTCAAAGGCTCCCGTGCTAATAACAAGAATGCGGCATCACCCATTGTGGAAACGAGAACCGCAATAAAAGACCCAAAACTGACATAACCCCGGGTGAATTGTGTAACGACAACAATTGCCCCACCACACCCCGGCAGGGCACCCAACAACGAAGCAATCAATACCTGCCCGTGTTTTCGCTCAGCCATAGCTGTACCTAAATCAAAACTGAATGCTTTTTCTAACCAAAAAACCAACGCCAACGTGCCAGCAACAAAAACTGAAACAGTTAGAAAAGCATCGCTCAATGCCTGAACCGTGACTGTTCGTGTGGCATTACTCGCCGCCAGAAGAATAAAAACACCAAGCACAATGAGTAAACGCCAACGGTTCGGATAGACCCGATCCATAGCGGCTTGCGTGATTGCACGACTAGCGGTGAGTACTAATTCTGGCATAAAATAATCTACTATTGCGAACGCTAATGCGAACCATTCGCAACAACATAGGGTCATTATATCCACAGGTCAACTAACTATTGGGAAGCTAATTGCCCATCTGCCCCTCATTGGCTTGACCATCATCAATAAAATAGCGACCCTGAAAAAGTGTAATTCTCGACGCGCGTTCAAAACGAGATCAAAACGGAGTAGCCCAATGAAAACGACCCTCATCAAAACCCTCCTTACAGCCAGTCTTGCAGCTGGTATAAGTTTCACGGCCCTGTCTTCTGCTTTAGCTGAGAAGGTGAATGTCACCTTTCTCGTCGCTAGCGATATGTACAAAATGTCTGGCAAAAAGCGCGGCGGTGCAGCCCGCCTTGCTGCTGTCATTAAGGCCGAGCGTGCCAAAGGCGGCAACTCAATCTATGTATTCCCGGGTGACCTCCTCTCCCCTTCAATCCTTTCTGGTTTTGATAAAGGCGCCCATATGATCGACCTTCTCAACATGGCCCCACCGGATTTCCTTGTCCCTGGCAATCATGAATTCGATTTTGGTCCGGAAAACTTCCTAGTTCGCATGAAGCAAGCAAACTTTCCCAAGCTGGCTACCAATATTCGCGACAAGGACGGTAAAGAGATTGACGGCTTCATCAGCACAAAAATTCTGACCTATGGGGATTTGAAAATTGGGCTCATGGGACTAACCCTTGAAAGCACTCCTGACCTTTCCAGCAGCGGAGATATCAAATTTCTTAACACCATGGAAACCGCGCAAGCGACAAATAAAAAACTGCGTGAACAGGGTGCTGATACGGTTGTTGCGGTTGTCCACACCTCCCGCGCCATGGACTACAATCTACTCTACAAATCCGGTGTAGATATTGTCCTTTCAGGGCATGATCACAACCTCAACGTTTTTTATGATGGCAAACGCTCGCTTGTTGAATCCATGGACGAAGCAAAATACGTGGTGGCTATGGATGTTGAATTTGATATCGGTGAAAGCCGCGGCAAGCGTAAGGTACGCTGGTGGCCTAATTATCGCATCATCGACACCTCCACAGTAACACCTGACCCTGAAGTTGCAGCAAAAATTGCTATCTATGAATCTGCTCTTTCTAAAGAACTTGATGTCGCGATCGGCAAATTAGAAGTAGAACTGGATACTAGAAAATCCAGCGTTCGTTCAAAAGAAACTGCTTTTGGAAATTTAGTCGCTGATGGCATGCGTTTAGCAGTGGGCGCTGACATTGGCTTCACAAATGGCGGTGGTATTCGTGGTAACACTGTCTACGATGCAGGCCACACAATTACACGTAAAGATGTTTTAACCGAGCTGCCGTTTGGCAATGTAACTGTCAAAATGGAAGTTACTGGCGCAATAATTCTCGAAGCACTGGAGCATGCCTACAGAAAATTGCCCGATACCAATGGCGGGTTCCTGCATGTGTCCAACCTAAAAGTAGCGATTGATTCTACAAAACCTTCTGGCTCGCGTATCTCTGATGTCATGGTCGGTGGCGAAGCACTTGATCCCGCCAAAACCTACACCCTCGCCACAAACGATTTCATGGGTCGAGGTGGTGATGGCTATCGCATGTTGAGAAAAGGTAAAATGCTAATCAACAAATCATCAGCCAAACTCATGGCAAATGACGTGATGGTACACATCCGTAAATTAGGCGCCGTCAAAACGACCATTGATGGACGTTTAATGATTAAATAATCTCGTTCAATATGAATGAAAAAGGCCGCTCCTTCGAGTGGCCTTTTTTATCATCGCAAAGGTGTCGATTGGTTATTGCTCAATCGTCCGCTAAGCATCATAATCTCGTTCATCCGAAATTACCTTGCCATCGTTTGGCAATTCTTTCACCACTTCAACAGCACCACCAAGCTTCGTGAGCTCGCGCAGTGATGTGCTAACAGCACCCGTATCAATGCCCATGCCTTTAACCAACAAGCGCATCACATCTTGATCACCGTCCCGCGCGACGATTAAACGCGCACCCTCGATCTCGCCATGTCTTTTTACCAAGTCAGCAATTTGCTTTGGGTCAATAAACATACCCTTCACTTTCGTGCGTTGGTCGGCGCGACCCATCCAACCTTTAATTCGCATGTTGGTGCGCCCACAAGCAGATTGCCCCGGAAGAACGGCAGATAAATCTCCTGTTCCAAACCGAACCAATGGATAGGTCATCGAGAAATTAGTCACCACCAATTCGCCAACCTCCCCATCTTCCACAGGGTCATCAGTTCCAGGTCGTACAATCTCAACAATCAAATCTTCATTGACAATCATCCCCTCAGTAGGTCCACCCTTAAATGAAGATTCATAGGCAATTACTCCAAGGTCAGCAGTTGCATAAGCCTGCAACACCGCAACCCCGCGCTTAGTATATTCTTCCCGCATCGAAGGGAACAACGCGCCACCTGAAACCAAAGCTCGTTTAATGCAGGACAAATCCTTGCCCAACTCTTCTGCCTTATCCAAGATCACTTTTAGGTAGTCTGGTGTCCCCGTATAGGCCACCGGTTGAAGTGCAACAGCTGCTTCCACTTGCATTTCAGTATTGCCGATACCAGCTGGAAAAACAGTGCAGCCCAGTTCGCGCAGTCCTTCATCAAGAATAAAGCCACCAGGGGTCATGTGATAGGAAAGAGCATTATGCACCATGTGCCCTTTACGAAAACCCGCGGCATAGAGCGCCCGAGCCCCAAGCCATGGATCTGCCCCCGCCCCTTGCGGCTCCCAGATTGGCCCAGGCGATAAAAACACGCGACTGCCCGCTAGAGCCTTCAAATTTACAAACCCGCCAAAGGGTGGGTTCTTCGTCTGCGCCGCCATTAGCTCTGGTTTTCGCAACACGGGTAATTTAGCCAAGGCCTCACGACAATTCACCACCCCCAAATCTTGCTCATTCAAATGTTTTGATAAGCTTGGCGACACGCCGACTGCTGTTTTCAAATGATTGGGCAGCCGGGTAAATAAGTCCCCCTCCCGCTCATCGTGACTTCTTGTTTCCATTTTATCAAAGTGGTTTGTCATGGATTTTCCTTATCTTATCATTCTTATCCATCGGGCTAAATCGATTAGGCTCATTATCGCGCCCGCTACATAGGTCAAAGCTGCGGCTTTCAAAACTGAATGGGCAGCAGGGTAATCATCTTGATGAAGATATCCGCCTTCTTCCAAGATAGGTAAAGCTTTCCCGAAGCTCGCATCATATTCCACTGGCAATGTCACAAGGTGAACCAAAATACGGATCGCCAGCAAAGCTACCCCAAAAGCAACCAGTGCAAAAAAGGCAAAAGGAGTGCGAGCAATAATTGCTAATACGGGCGCAGCAACAAAAAATACCGCCGCAACCTTATCGGCCACTTGAGCCAAACCGACTAGCTTTTGTCGCAAGCCCAACCCGCCATCACGCAAACCTTGTAAGCCATCAAAATGCTGCATGGCATGCCCAACTTCATGGGCAGCAACTGCGACAGCGGTTATGCTGGATTTTGAAAAATTCATGGGTGACAACCGCACCATGCGGGTTTCAGGGTCATAGTGATCGCCCTTATCGGTCTGTTCTACTCCAACCCCATCAATTCCATAATGTTCCAATAGGTGTTTTGCTAATTCCCCACCGGTACCAGGAAAGTCTTCCCTATCTTCACTATGGGTTTTCATCACCCGCTTAACCCAATACTGCGGCCAAACAATAACACCAATCAGGATGGCAACCGATAGTACTCCAATAAATGCCATCAGCTATCATCCATATGTATCTGCTTATAGTTGGCGATTGCCAGCACGATGTTCTCTACGTCACCATCTAAAGGAGACAATTCAATGGTAAATTCAGCCCTTTGATATTCGACCGACGCTTTGTCCGGCCAAAGATAGATAAGCAATTCAAAATCGTTTTCAGCACGCGATAAACGAATATCCTTTATTTCATCCCACGCCACAGCTTGAGAAGAGTAGCGCACATCAAACAATCCATCGGGCCGAATTGCCAGAACGATATCATTGCGTAAATAACGCCAGATCATAGCAAGAGAACAAAAGCTAAAAAATATCACGCCCGATACCATCGTGACGTAATCCGCGTAGCGAAGCCCTAACAATCGCGAAAATATCCATACCAAAAAAGTAACGATCGCCGTCAAACCCAAAGCCGTCAACACTGACCGTTTAAATGAGTTTTGCGAGTATTTAAATTGATTTCTCATTGCTAAAGTATAGTCACCCCACCCTCAATGGTCATAGGAAAGGGCTGAACTAACGCCCTTAAGCCAGCCATCTTTTGCGGCGTTTATACTGCTTTACATCTCGAAAGCTCTTGCGTTTTTCGCCGCCGACGCCAAGATAAAACTCTTTAACATCTTCATTCTCACGTAGCTCAGAGCCTTTACCATCGAGCACAACACGCCCCGACTCCAATATATATCCGTAGGTCGCATAGCGTAGGGCTATATTTGTATTCTGTTCTGCTAACAAAAACGAAACCCCTTCTTTTTTATTCAGTTCCTGAACGATTTCAAAAATTTCTTCAACCAATTGCGGCGCAAGCCCCATGCTTGGCTCGTCCAACAAAATCATTTCTGGTTTAGACATTAGTGCGCGTCCAATTGCACACATTTGCTGTTCGCCACCTGATGTATAGCCAGCTTGCGAACTGCGCCGCTCTCGCAAGCGAGGAAAATAATTATAGACCATCTCTAGGTCTGCTTTGATGGCAGCTGCCCCATCCTTGCGCGTAAAGGCACCAGTCATAAGGTTTTCTTCGATCGAAAGGTGCCCAAATATATGGCGCCCTTCCATCACTTGAATACAACCACGGCGCACCAATTCATTGGGCGAAAGCGATTGAATTTCGTCGCCATTAAAAATAATATTGCCCTTGGTTACGACACCACGTTCCGCACCCAGCAGATTGGAAATTGCTTTCAAAGTGGTCGTCTTGCCCGCTCCATTTGCCCCAAGAATAGCTACAATACCGCCCCGGGGAACGGTAAGAGAAACTCCCTTCAAAACCAAAATCACATGATCATAGATCACTTCGATATTGTTGATTTCAAGTATGGTTTCAGCAGGCTCGATTTCGACAGCAGTGCTCATATTACGCTCTTAATATTTGGCAAAATAAAAGTGGGCCGATAAAACACCGGCCCACAGTTGTAAGTAAAACTCTTACCCACAGGTTTGAGTTTTCCAATCAGGTTTATCTGAAATATATTTTGCCGCTGCTTCTTCAAGCAATGGGCGAACAATATCAGTCATTGGTGGAATGAGATCAGTTACCCGAGCCCAATCATTACCCTGCCATTGTTGGATAAACACTGCACCACCACCTTCGTGATCAGCACAGGAACCCTTAATAGCCCCGGTAAAGTTTTCCAAGCCAAGCTCTTTCAAGCGCTGCGCCGTGAGATTGATATTCTCAAACCCAGCACGCATATCTGCACCAGTGATGGCTTTTTTGCCGGTCATTTTTTGAGCGGTTGTAATCGCTTCAGCCACAAGAACGGCGTTGAAAAGACCACGGTTGTAAAGCACATCACCAACCTTATCAGCAGGTGTTTGGCTGTTGCCAGCATCGACCACGAGTTTCTTCACATCTTGCAATGCAGGAAAACTTGTTCCGATACCCGTAAAGTTAGCAGCCAAGTATCCCTTACCAAGATCACCAACGGCATCCAGATCAGCATGCGCACCAGACCACCAGTTGCCAATAAACTTATCCATTGGGAAACGGATTTTTGCGGCTTCTTTAATGGCAGTAGAGTTCATAGCACCCCAACCCCACATGATCATCCAGTCAGGACGCTCTTTACGAACGTTCAGCCATTGAGAGCCTTGGTTCTGCATATCCTTACCAGCAACAGGGAAACCAACCCACTCAAAGCCAAGCTTCGGTGCAAGTTTCTCAAGCAATGGAATTGGCTCGCGGCCATAACCAGCATCCAGATATAGGAAACCAATTTTCTTGCCCTTCAATCCGCCATGGCTATCGATAAACTTCAAAATGGATGACATTTGGCTCCAATACCCAGTTGGGTATGTAAAGGTCCAAGGGAAGGTTTTACCAACACCAGCAGCCGAAAGGCCATAGCCCATTGAAAGAACTGGAATTTGATCAACCGGTGCTTTTGGAATCAACTGAAGCGTAATACCAGTTGAAAGCGGGTTATAAACAAGAGCGCCTTTACCCTTTGTTGCTTCATAACACTCAACACCCTTTTGAGCATTGTAGCCGGTTTCGCATTCCTCAACCTTCACCTTGATACCGCCGATACCGCCATCACGGGCATTCAGCATGTTCAAGTAATCCGCAAAGCCATTTGCAAATGGTGTACCACCACCCGCATAAGGGCCAGTACGATAACTAAGTGATGGAATATATAGTTCTTCCGCTTGCGCAGTCGTGATGGTGCCCGTTACCGCAATTGCAGTAGCAGCGACGCCAAGAATGAGTGATTTAAGTCTCATTGTCTTCCTCCTGTTTTGGCACCTTTCGGCACCCCATTGAAACCATATTATTCGGATGGAACGCGGTTTCGTCTCGTCCCCCCTCTAAAGTATTCTACTGCAACAGCAGAAAACTAATTTGTCTAGCCCTAGCCATAAGGAAACGGCCAGTTGCGTAATTTCTCTTTACCAATCTGCCAAAGCCTTGCGAGACCGTGCGGTTCAACTATCAAGAAGAAAATGATAAGCGCACCAGTCAACATTGTCGTGACATGCTCTAACATAGCCGCGCTAATGCTAAGCCCCGTCCATTCTGGGATTGAGCGCATAACGATCGGTAAAACAAAAATAAATGCGGCTCCCATGAAGCAGCCAATCAAACTTCCCATCCCGCCAATAATCACCATAAATAGGATTTGGAAAGATACATTAATATTGAAACTTTCAACTTCTGCAGAGCCCAGCCACATAAAGACCATCAAGGCACCCGCAACACCACATAAGTAGGATGACATGGCAAAGGCCGATAGCTTTGCATTCAAGGGTTTAATTCCCATCAATTCTGCTGCAATATCCATATCGCGGATCATCATCCAAGAACGGCCAATGCGGCCTCGGATTACGTTCGATGCTATCCAAGTCAGGAACACAACGATTGCCAAAACAACGAAATATTTTGTCACTGGCGCAGCCGTAGCACCTGAAATAGTCAGGCCAAATAATTTACGTGTGGTTGAATCGATCGCGCCAGAATCGTTGTAGTTATAAAGCCAGGGAATACGTATAAAGCACCACTCAAGAAAGAACTGTGCAGCAAGAGTTGTTATCGCCAAATAAAGGCCTTTAATTCGTAACGAAGGCAGGCCAAAAAGCACCCCAATCCCGGCGGCAAAAATACCAGACAATAAAAAATGAATGATAATGTTCACGTCTGGAAAAATAGTGGTCAACTTGTAGCAAGAATAAGCTCCAACCCCCATGAACGCGCCCGTTCCCAAAGACAACTGCCCACAATACCCTGTTAATATATTCAACCCGATTGCCGCCAGAGAAAAGATCAAAAATGGGATCATGATGGAATTTAAAAAGAAATCGTTGGCAAACAAAGGAATGACAATGGCAGCAATTGCTAAAATAACTCCAAGGCCAATTCGATCTTGCAATATTGGAAATATTGCCTGATCAGCCTTATAGGTAGTTTTGAACTGACCCGCTTCACGGTAAAACATTAGGCCTTGTCCTTCTTCGTCGTTTTTGGTTTTGTTGCGGTTTTCTTAGCCGATGGTTTTTTAGTAGTAGTTTTTTTCTGCACCGGATTTTTCTTCTTTGTTGCGGGTTGTTTCTTCACAACTGCTTTGGCTTTGGCTTTCTTTGTCTTTGCAGATTTAGCGGCCTTGGCTTTTTCCTTATCCAGTTTTCCCAAACCAGATTTGCGCTCTTCCATTGCCAAATAAACCAGATGCGCAACTTTCGCGCTGAGCGCCGTGTTTGCATCGCGAATTTTTACGTGCCGTAGTTTCTTGCCCGTCCCTTCGAGAAGACCATTAGGATCATCAATTTCTGCCCCCCAGTAAAATCCTAAATTCACATAACCCGTTTGCGGCAGGATGTAACAATAAGCTTCGCTCATTTTCTTTTCGCCAAAGCCAAATGAAACAGCCTTTTCGCCCTTGCGTGGAACCTCTACCGTTTCAGGGTGCAAGCCGATTATGAGTGCTCGCAGATCATCAGCAATCTCTTTTACCAGCTTGGAGCGCCGGCCAAACACATTCGCCCAAGTACCAAGTTTTGTGATTGTCTCAACCATCCCAGCTACACCCGCTCAATGATTTTTTCGCCGAACAGGCCTTGAGGCCTGAACAGAAGGAAAATTAATGCCAATACGTAGGCAAACCATGCCTCAACACCACCGCCAAATAAGCTACCCCAATACACTTCAAACACTTTTTCACCGATACCAATGATCAAACCACCAACAATGGCCCCTGGTATTGAAGTGAACCCGCCAAGGATCAGCACCGCCAAGGCCTTCAATGCAATAACTTCCAGTGCAAAAGAAACATCAGAACGCGCCCCCCACATAATGCCCGTTACCAGCGCCACAATACCTGAAGCAAACCAAACTACCGCCCAAATCTGGTTCAAAGAAATCCCGACAGATAGGGCGGCTTGGTGATCATCGGCGACAGCGCGAAGAGCACGGCCAATTCTGGTTTTAGAAAAGAACAGTGCCAAGCCGATAACCATCAAGGCTGCAATTACCACTGCAGCAATATCTAAATGTTGAAACGAAACTCGACCACCAAACACTTCCCAATCTGTAACTCCAGTTGGCAAACCAAGCTCTTTGGTTATCATCGATTTGGGCTCGCCACCAAAAATTGCTTCGCCGGTACCCTTGATTAACAAAGTGAGTCCAATGGTCGCCATCAATAAAATTGCTTCATTTTGGTTGACCAAATTTCGCAAAACCACCCGTTCAATACTGATGGCCAAAACTGCCATGATGCCGATCGTTAAGAACAGCGCTATCCATGCCGGTATCCCCATCGCATGCAGCGAAACCAGAGCAAGGGCAGAAAAAACCACCATGATCCCTTGTGCAAAATTAAACACCCCGGATGCCTTATAAATCAGCACAAACCCAAGGGCGATCAGCGAATACAAAATCCCGGAAACAAACCCCTCCCATAAGGTTTGTAAAAACAAATCAGGGGTTTCTCCCATAAGTTGGAACGGCTCAATAAATATTTGTTTTAGCAAATCCATGTTACTGCTCCTCCACCTACACTAAATTGCGCAGGCTTTAATTCGTCAACAGTTCTGGAAAAAGCTCGGCTAAACCCAGTGCAATCATTAAAACTGCGATTGCCCAGCGCATCCATTTCGGCACCATGATGAGCGCTATCCCACACACCAGCAAAAAGATCGAAATGGCCTTCGGATAATCCGCAATTAGTTCCATCATATTTCTCCATCAATGGGGCACTCCCAGATAGGCATCAATAACTTCTTGGCTAGATTGCACTTCGTCCGGTGTGCCATCAGCAATTTTCTTACCGTAATCGAGAACCACCACACGATCGGCTAAATCCATGACCACACCCATATCATGCTCAATCAGTGCGATGGTTGTTCCATACTCCTGATTGACCTCAATGATGAAGCGGCTCATGTCTTCTTTTTCTTCAAGATTCATACCCGCCATTGGCTCGTCCAGTAGCAATAAATCAGGTTCCATCGCCAAGGCACGCCCAAGCTCAACTCGTTTTTGCAGGCCATAGGGAAGCTTTCCAACTGGCTGGCGGCGGATGTGTTGAATTTCAAGAAAATCAATAATTTCTTCGACCTTCTTACGGTGCTCAATCTCTTCATTTCGCGCGGGGCCATAATAGAACATTTGAGTAAGAAAGTTCTGGTTCATCTTAAGAGAGCGGCCAGACATGATATTATCCAAAGTCGACATGCCTGTAAAAAGAGCCACATTTTGGAATGTCCGGGCGATGCCAGATGCCGCCGCTTCGTAGGGCTTCATTTTACGGCGCGTTTCACCGCGAAATCGTATCGTGCCTTCCTGCGGGTGATAAAATCCGTTGATGACGTTCAACATGGAGGTTTTACCGGCGCCATTCGGCCCGATAATCGCACGCACCTCACCTTTATTGATATTAAAAGATATATCTTGAATGGCGGTAACCCCACCGAAGCGAAGGGTCACATTATCAACACTGAGTAATTCTGCTCCTGCCGAAATGCCGTCGTCCGAGGTCGGTAAGTTTCTGTCGTGCGCGTTCATTCCGCCGCCTCCTTGATGGAAGATGGTGCGTGGGTTTGTGCATCTCTAATTTGGACAGTTGCTGAAATGCTGCCCTTGCGACCATCCTCGAAAACCACTTCTGTCTCTACATACTTTTGAGATGTTCCATCATACAACGCCTCGATTAATGGCGAATAGCGCTCATTAATAAATGAGCGTCTTACTTTTTGGGTGCGGGTTAATTCCCCGTCATCAGCATCTAATTCTTTGTGCAAAACTAAGAAACGCGATATTTGCGCGCCTGCTACTCGCTCTTCGGAAGCCAAATCCAAGTTTACTTGGCTGATATGCTCCCCCATCATTTCATAAACTTCAGGGTGATTGGCCAACTCTTGATAAGATGCATAGGCAATGTTGTTCCGTTCAGCCCAATTAGCAACCGGTTGTAAATCGATATTCAACAGCACAGCGACATAGTCACGCCCATCCCCAATTGCCACCGCCTCTTTGATGTTTGGGAAAAATTTGAGTTTGTTCTCAATATATTTAGGAGGGAACATCGATCCGTTATTCAGTTTTCCCACATCTTTTGCGCGATCAATAATACGCAAATGTCCATTCCCATCGATAAAGCCAGCGTCGCCAGTATGAACCCAACCCTCTTTTGTCTTGGTCTCATTCGTGGCTTTCTTGTTTTTATAATACCCCATGAACACACCAGGAGAACGGTACATCACTTCGCCACTGTCTGAAATTTCAATTTCCACATCGATCGATGGTGTGCCAACAGTATCAGCTGAAATTTGCCCATCCGGTTGCGCCGTTACGTAAACACTGGCTTCTGTTTGGCCGTATAGCTGCTTTAAATTCATGCCAAGCGAACGGTAGAAACTAAAAATTTCCGGCCCAATCGCTTCCCCAGCCGTATAGCCAACTTTCATACGCGTCATTCCGAGGCGGTTTTTTAGAGGGCCGTAAACTAATAGCTCTCCCAGCTGATAATTTAAGCGATCAATGATCGAAACTTTCTTGCCATCCAGAACCCGTTCGCCCACTTTTTTTGCAACCCCCAAATAATAGTGAAACATTTTTTGTTTGAGCGGGCTTGCATCTTCCATGCGCACCATGATGTCAGTGAGCAGACCTTCAAACACTCTGGGAGGCGCGAAGAAATAGGTCGGAGCGATTTCACGGCGATTTTCTGTGACAGTTTCAGGGCTTTCAGGGCAACAAACGCAATAACCAGCCGTCATTGATTGCCCATAGGAAAAGATGTGATCCCCCACCCAGGCAAGAGGCAAGTAGGCGATAATTTCATCATTTTCATCAAAGTTATCAAATTTATTCGCATTTTGCGAAGACAACACCAAATTATCATAGGATAGCATCACACCTTTTGGCTTACCTGTGGTGCCTGAAGTGTAGAGCATGACAGAAAGATCTTCCCCCTTCCCCCTAGCAATTCCAGCTAGCCAATCAACGTCCCCATCTTTTGCGAGCACTTGCCTGCCTTTTTCCTGCAAAGCAACAATATGATGCAGGAAGCTCTCGTCATAAGCTCCAAGCCCTCGCTCCCAGTCATAAATTATGTATTCAAGCTTCGGTAATTGATCTTTAATTGAGAGCAACTTATCGACCTGCTCTTGATCTTGCACCACGGCAAAACGCACCTCCGCGTGCTGCAATACATAGACCATTTCTTCTGCAACACTGTCAGCATACACAGGAACTGGTACACCGCCTAAGGCTTGCACTGCAGCGAATGTCCAATAAAGGCGCGGTCGGTTTGCACCAACAACAGCAACCTTATCACCTTTGTTCATGCCAATAGCTTGTAGCCCTAAGGAATAGCAGCGCACTTCCTCAAGAATTTCTGCCCAAGACCAAGTTTGCCAAATGCCAAAATCCTTATGGCGCATAGCTGGGCGCGTACCAAAAACTTTCGCGTTTCGTAACAAAAACTTCGGAAATGTATCGAACTCTCCAGTTCCCTTCGATATTTTCAAACAACGTCCTCCCAAACGTTAAAAGTCATTTGACCATGTTACAAAAACAAATTTGGGCTAAAAGCCCCTAACAAGTGTCATATGGAAATATTCATTTGGCAAGTGGGACTTTGGGATTATTCGCTAATAAGCAATTTAGTCACCAATAGATTACGAACCCTCAGTCCAATGATACGTGCTACCCGCCTCGTTTAAAACGCCCCTCATTCAGCAGCCATTAATTCGCTGAATCCGCCGACATTCTTAAACCCTGCGCGCAATTCCATACGCGATTGTTTTGCTTTTAGTACATTGCGCTCTTTTACATGGCCAAAACCGTTTATTTGATCAGGGTAATTGGCCAAGGCAATGGCGGATTTCAAATTGTTTTTTGATAAATCCTTCAGTATTTCATCCAAAACAATTTCGTAATCAGAAAGCAGTTCCCGCTCCATTTTTCGCTCACTTGTGTAGCCAAAAATATCAAAAAAGCCCCCGCGCAAGAATCTGAACTTTGCCAGCCATCCAAAAGCATTCAGCATTCTTGGGCCGTAAGCTTTCTTTTGCAGTTCTCCCTTTTCATTGCGTTTGGACAACAGTGGCGGAGCCAGGTTGAACTCCAATTTATCATAGCTATCAAACTGCGCTGCCAATTGTTCTTTAAAATTCGCACTCGAATATAACCGTGCCACTTCATATTCATCTTTGATCGCCATTAATTTGTATAAATTCCGCGCCACCACCTCAGTTAATCTTGTGGCCCTGCTTAGTATCGCTTCTGCTTCACGTATCTGCTGGACTCTATTTGCGAAACGGCTGCCATAAGCTCCATTTTGATAGTCATTTAATCGAACCACCCGGCGCTCAATCATATCATCGACATTGGTCGATAGCTGTTGATGCTCAAGCGATACGGTGCTCTTCTCCTCTGGCTTTGGTAACAAGTTTTGATCATGGGCAGCCACCCGGCCCCATTCAAAAGCGGCCAAGTTCATGGGTATCTGAACTCCATTTAACTCGATCGCTTTTTGAATTGCCTTTCTTGATATTGGCAGCCCGCCATTTTGCCAAGCAAACCCAAGCATGAACATATTCGCCCCAATCGCATCCCCTAACAACGAGAGGGCCATTTGATGGGCATCAATAGTAGATGTTGCGCCTTGGCCAGCGGCTTTTTCCAGTGCTTTAACAATTTGAGCGGTTGGAAAAGAAAAATTCACATTATGGGTAAATTCCCCAGATAGCTTTTCATGGGTGTTCAAGACCACCCGTGTACGCCCTTGCTCAATAGATCCCAGCACCTTTTGAGATGAGGCAGTGACCATATCACAACCTAATATCAAATCAGCTCCTGAAGCCGCTATACGAATACTTTTAATATCATCCGGTGATTGGGCGATTCGTAAATGGCTGGCAACTTCCCCTCCCTTTTGCGCCAACCCGGCCATATCAATGATCGCGGTTCCTTTGCCTTCAAGGTGAGCGGCCATACCGATAATTGCACCAATGGTGACCACTCCTGTGCCACCGACACCGGTAACAATAATTCCAAAAGAACCATCTAACTCGGGAAGCAACGGATTTGGTATTTCCGGATAATCTTGACTCAAACTAACCCCTTCGCCCTTTTTTAAAACTGCTCCATGGACGGTCACGAAACTTGGGCAAAATCCGTTGATGCAGGAAAAATCCTTATTACAAGAACCTTGGTCAATTTGTCTTTTACGGCCAAATTCAGTCTCCACGGCAGCCACAGCCACACAGTTTGATTGCACCCCACAATCACCGCAACCCTCGCAAACTTGTTCGTTAATAAATATTCGTTTGTCAGGGTCGGGAAACAGGCCGCGTTTGCGGCGACGACGTTTTTCGCTGGCGCAAGTCTGATCGTAAATCATCACACTCAAACCCTTCACCTTCGCCAATTCCAACTGGACGGAATTTAACTCTGATCGATGATGGAATGTCGTACCAAATGGCCAGGAAATATTACTCGCATATTTATCCGGTTCATCACTGACCACCACAATTCTTTTGGCGCCTTCAGCGGCAACCTGCGCGGCAATAACCCACGGAGTAAGATCTCCCTCGTTGGGCTGTCCCCCGGTCATGGCAACCGCGTCATTAAATAAAATTTTGTATGTAATATTTGCCTTGGAAGCGGCGGCGGCTCGAATGGCTAGATAGCCAGAGTGATTATAGGTGCCATCCCCCAAATTTTGAAACACATGGTCGCGGCTTGAAAAATGATGCTCACCGACCCAATTCGCTCCCTCGCCCCCCATTTGCGTATAACCTTCTGTCTCCCGATCCATCCACTGAACCATGTAATGGCAACCAATACCCGCATAGGCCCGACTGCCTTCTGGCACATGGGTTGAAGAATTATGTGGGCAGCCGGCACAAAAATAAGGGATTCTCATCGCTACACCTTCGGTCGCCTTCAAAGTTGCTTGCGCATCTTTCAACCGTTTCACACGAGCCCCAAGTTTGCGGTCTTTGGCATAACGGTTCAACCGCTCGCCAATAGCAATCGCAATTTGGTTTGAATCCAAAGCACCATGAATTGGAAACAGCCACTCCCCTTTCTCGTCTTTTTTACCAACGACAGTCGGCGGGTTCTTCGTTCCGTATAATTCTTCGAGTAGCTGCACTTCAATCAACGAGCGTTTTTCTTCAACAACGATGATTAAATCAAGTCCCTTAGCAAAGCTACGCAATTCTCTTTTACCCAAAGGCCACACGCAACCAAGCTTGTGTAATCGCATCCCAAGGTTAGCCGCACGCACCTCATCGATTCCTAAATCGTCCATTGCTTGGCGGACATCGAGATAGCTTTTACCGGCGGTGATCACCCCAACCTGTGGTTTCTTGCCACCTGCAATCATGGTTTTATTAATAGCATTCGCTGCTACGTAATCTTGGACGGCATAGCGCTTATGAACATGCAGCCGTTCTTCTTGCCCAAGGATTGAATCATTCGTTCGGATATTTAAGCCATCTGTTGGTCGCCCATCTGTTTTGGGTTCAACCAGTTTCATCCGCCCTACACGGCCATCAACAACAGCTGTTGATTCAATTGTATCTTTCACGCATTTAATACCGACCCAAACCCCTGCATAACGCGATAGGCCATAGCCGAACACGCCGTAATCCAATAATTCTTGTACTCCTGCGGGGGAAAGAATTGGAAATTTCAAATCCAACAAATGGAACTCAGATTGATGCGCCGTCGTGGAAGATTCAGCCGTGTGATCATCCCCCATTAATGCTAAGACTCCGCCAAACTTAGAAGTGCCGGCTAAATTTGCATGGCGAAAAACGTCCCCAGAACGATCAACACCTGGGCCCTTTCCATACCAAATGCCGAACACCCCATCGAACTTCCCCTCGCCCCGTATCTCAGCTTGCTGCGTACCCCAAAGCGCTGTTGCGGCAAGATCTTCGTTCAGCCCTGGCTCAAAAACAATGTCGTTGGTTTTTAAAAGCGGTAATTCTTTCCATAAGGTTAGATCCAACCCACCAATCGGTGACCCACGATACCCCGATATATAGCCCCCGGTATTCAAACCCGCCCGACGATCCCGTTCTTTTTGCATGAGCGTCATTCGCAATATGGCCTGGTTCCCGGTTATGAAAACCTGCTCTTTATCCAAATCATACTTATCATTGAGGTGGGTTGATTTAAGTTTCGTCGCCCCCGTTGCCTGCTTCGAGTTCAGGCGCTTGCCTTTCGTTACACTTCCACTTTTCATGGCCATAACATGAACTCCCTGAGCATTGACGCGTTTTGATTTGTTGATCTTAGTTTCTCAAAGCTATCCGACTATGGCAATCCAAAACATGCAAAATCATCAACATTTGCAACAAACCTCAATAAATAATGCAAACTCATTACTTTCCCATCGCCCACCGGATTGTATGCAATCAAATCATGCAGCAGCTATTCGCCGAACAACAATTTTGGTAGAAAAGTTGCAAGCCCTGGTAAAGCCATCACAAAACCCAAGGCGAGCAATTGCAAAACAACAAACGGCACGATCCCGCGATAAAGTGCCATGGTGGTCAATGCTGGTGGGGCCACACTGCGCAGATAAAAAAGCGACAAACCAAAAGGCGGAGTAAGGAAAGAAGTTTGTAAATTTAAGGCAATCAAAACCCCTAACCAGACGGGGCTCATCGCACTTCCATCCGCCATCGGTAGGGCCAGTAAAACCGGTGCAACAATAGGCACCACGACAAATGTAATTTCTAAAAACTCAAGAAAAAAACCCAAGATGAAAATAACCGCCATAACAATAAATAGCGCACCATAGGTTCCTCCAGGAAGATCAACGAGCATCGCCCGTACCGTCTCTTCTCCACCCAAACCTCGAAAAATGAGAGAAAAAATTGATGCTCCAATGACAATAAGAAAGATCATCGAAATTAAGTGCGTGCTTTCTTCCAATACTTTTTGGAAATTGGAAAAATCCAACCTCCCCCAAGAAAGCATCATGGCCCCAATTGCACCAA
This sequence comes from Rhizobiaceae bacterium, assembly GCA_036479095.1. Lineage (GTDB taxonomy): Bacteria > Pseudomonadota > Alphaproteobacteria > Rhizobiales > Rhizobiaceae > Pseudahrensia. Next base: position 20,844 of record JAZGFF010000170.1, read on the forward strand.
CAGAAGCTGCCTCTGAAGGGGTGGCAATTCCAGCAAATATTGAACCGGGCACCGCAAGAATTAGAATTAGCGGAGTGAGAAAGGCGCGCCATACACCACCCCTTGGCATTTCGATTACGCTCGTTTGTTCCTCGACAGGATTTGAGAAAACCCACAAATAAACAATGAAAAGAAGAACCAACAACAAACCAGGGATCAACGCCCCTGCAAATAAATCAGATACAGAAATAGTGTCTGGCGCAAAATTACCTGAGCTGGTTTGCATAACCTGATAAGCATTTGAAATTTGATCGCCAAGAACAATGAGCACAATTGAAGGCGGAATGATTTGCCCCAATGTCCCAGCCGCCGCAACCGTACCACCAGCCAAAGAAGGCGAAACACCATTCTTTAATAGTGTCGGCAATGCCAACAACCCAAGGGTAACAACACTTGCCCCAACAATCCCAGTGGAAGCCGCCATGAGCATACCCACCAAGGTCACAGAAATAAGGAACCCGCCGCGTTTATTTTGAAATAAATAGGCCGCCGCCTGCACCATATTTTCGGCCAATCGCGAGCGCTCCAACACCAAACCCATGAAAACGAACAGGGGTATGGCAATCAAAATATTGTTGGTCATGACCCCAAATAATCGCGAAGGAATTGCGTAAAAGAGTGCTGGATCAAAAACTCCAAGCCACCAACCTAATAACCCAAAAAGTGCCGAAACACCCCCAAGTGTTAGCGCCACTGGATAACCCAGCAAGAGCACCAAAAGAACGGCAACGACGAGAAAGATATCCAAATATTCGCTCACGGCAAACGCTTAAGCTTGGTAATTGCAGCAAGAACCATCAACAGCCCAAACACCGGAATGAGTGTTTTAACTAGGTAACGTCCCCCAAGACCAGATATTTCAGGAGAGCTTTCTAGTATGGACCAACTTTCCCACACATACCCAACCGAAGTAAAGATTATCAATCCCATCATCGGAAGTAGCAAAAAAACAGTTCCGAATAGTTCTATTCTACGACGCTTCGCAATTTCAAATCGTTCGGACAACACATCTAAACGAACGTGTTTTTCAGCAAGCAAGGACCAACCAGCGCTAAGCATAAAAATGGCACCATGCAAATAAAGTGCTATTTCCTGCCCCCAAAGGTAGTTGATATGGAACAGATACCGCGCCAACACGACGGTAAACTGTACAACCACCAGGGCAATCAGCAGCCAGCCGCAAAATTTTCCAATACGAATAATGAGAGAATGAGCCATGGGTGCTTATACAACATCTTACCCAAAACGCATCAGGGGCTTCCCAATTCAATTAGAAAGCCCGCATAATAATTACTGGGTATTTCGTCCTTAGAAGTTCAGCGAAACATCTCTATGACCCGACTGACAGGAGGCTACAAAAAGCGCCTGCTCGCGGGTCATGCTTGATTGTTGACGCAAACCAATTGTTGGACGCAGTGCCTGTTCAAAAGCAGCTACACCATCGGTAAACTTACCTTCTGCCTGCCCACGCCATCCAAGTTGCTCCTTATAAAGCGCTTCGGCTTTATCAAGAGTTTTCAAGGCACGGTCTTTTTTGGGCTTCTTATTTTTCAAATCGCGGCGCGCTTTGCCGAGGGTTGATTTGATTTTTGAAGCCCCTTCGAGCCCGCCGAATTTTTGTGCGAATGCACCCACAAGCGCAAATGTATCCTTCGGCTCCTTGCTTGTGATCTCTGCACGCAAACTTGCGAATGTTGCGCCTAGTGCTTTATAAGCTGCCGTTGCTGCAAGGGTTGCAGAGAGTGTATTCACGCCTTCATAAGCCCCATCAGCCGCACGACGATATTGACCGCGAATTTTTGCTTCTTCCTTCGTCAGCTTAGAAAAGTTCGTATGCGCATCTTTCCAGTCCAAAGGAATTTGTGCCAACAACGCATCGCGCGATTTTTCTTGAGCCGCGATCTGTGCTTTCATAGTAGCAAGAGCATCAGCATTATCATCACCCCGTAAACGAGAAGCCAGTGTTTCAAGCTCTTTTCTTTTGAGATCAAACACCCGAGCATCACGCTCCAGCGCCCTCACGTGGGAATGGGTTGGGCGATAAGCACCGGAAGCATCCTTAATAACACCTTCCGCAACTTTGGCTTTTAAGAGCAGGCTTTGAGCATCCTCAATTCCCTTAAAACTACCAAGGAAACCATTGGCCAACGACTTAGGTAAGAAGTTTGCATCCAAATTTTTTGCTGTCGTCACAGCACCCGCCAACTGCCCACCATCATTAGCAAGCCTTTGGCCGATATATTCTTCAATGCAATATTGAATGCGTGGGTTACGCGGTGGTGGCGCGGTTTCCGAGAGGAACGACACTCGGTTTGGTAGGTAGTTCACCAACGGCGGGAAATTGGCGACAATAACAAGGGCTGCAATTTGCAAACAGATAAAGGCAATCACGCCTTTATACATATCGATTGTTTTCACAATCGCCGGTGCGACCCCCCGTAAATAGAACAAGGCAAAACCAAACGGAGGCGTCAGGAATGAGGTTTGAATATTCAAGCCGATCATCACACCAAGCCAAACAGCGGTTACATTTGCAGATGGGTCAGCCAGCAAAATTGGTGCAACAATTGGCACCACAACCACAGCAATTTCAATGAAGTCTAAGAAGAACCCAAGGACAAAAATCACTGCCATAACGGTAATGAACTTAGCCCAGAAACCACCAGGAATTCCCTCAAGGAAATGTTTCACCAGTTCTTCCCCACCAAAGGCGCGGAATGCGGCGGTTAACATCGCAGCACCAAGCAGAATGATGAACACCAAAGAAGTGGCCTTCGCAGTTTCGATCATCACCTCATGCAGCGTGTTTTCAATTTTGTAGCAACGCCATGCACTCCAAACCAAAGCCAAGACCAAAACAGCAGTCGCAACCAACGCGATCGTCACCCCCATCATATCGGCTGATGTTTTGATGGCCTTGATGTTGGTGTTGAAGTTGGAGACGGTAAATCCGATGGCTACCAAAGCGCCCATCGCCAATATCGCGGGCGTAAAGGAGCCTTTTTTGCCGTCCGTTAATCGATAACTCGCCATTAACAAAGCACCAGCCGCGCCAATAGCACCGGCTTGGTTCACCGTTGCTATCCCAGTGATGATAGAACCAAGTACAAGGAAAATAAGCGCCAATGGCGGCACAAGAACAAGACCAAGTTTGAAGAAAAACTCACCGTTTAATTTGCCTTCGCTTTTCACTGGCGGAGCATCTTGTGGGCGGAAAAACGCGTAAACTAGAATGTACAGCATGTATAAAATCACCAGCAAAATGCCAGGAACCAAGGCACCCAAGAACATCTCGCCTGCCGATGTTGCTGTCACATCGTAAAGAGATGGCATCGACAATTCGCCCGTTGCAGATTTATGCATCGCTTTACGAATGGTCGAGGCTTGGTCGGAAGCGGACGCCAATTGGTCGGCCAAAATAATCAGTACAATAGAAGGCGGAATGATTTGCCCAAGTGTGCCGGACGCCGCAATGGTGCCCGTTGCCAATGATTTGGAGTAATTATTCCGCAACATCGCAGGCAATGAAATTAAGCCCATCGCCACAACGGTAGCACCCACAATACCAGTCGTCGCGGCCAACAATGCACCAACGAATACCACCGAAACGCCAAGGCCACCCGGTACGGGACCAAACAACTGTGCCATCGTCAAAAGCAAATCTTCAGCAATTTTAGAACGCTGCAGCATGATACCCATGAAGATGAACAATGGGATTGCAATCAGCGTATCTCGCTCAACCTCCCAATAAACCCCTCGAAGGTTCGTCACCCCAGCAGAGAGCCATTGCCCCGGCCCGCCCTGGGCAAAATAGGCATCGGTATCGCCAGCAAAAAGCCAGCCACAAAGTGCCGCCGCTGCGATTGAAAGAATGGCTGAACCAGGCAATGCAAAGGCCACTGGATAACCAGAGCCCAAGGCAGTTGCCATTAGAATGACCAAAAGTCCGAGAAATACGAGTTCCATGTTTTACTGCCCTATTTCCCTAATCCATTGTCACTTCGCGATTCAACCGTGTGCCCTCTTCTTCACGGACATCGGCAACCGATTCCATCAAGTAGCTGACGAATTGAATCAACATGGTGATCGCAAAAACCACCAGGAACAAAGCCATCAAATATTTTACATAAAGGCCGAAGCCCGATTGGGAGATTTCAAAATTCCGAACCGTCCCATAAACAATCGCACTTTTCCCACCAAGGCTGGCAACCAAAATCGTCCAGCAAAGGGTCATGCCAAGAAGCAGCGAACCAACGGCATTAATAAATCCTTTGGTCTTATTCTTCATGCCTGCATAAAAAATATCGACCCGCACATGGCCCTCTTCGAGCAAGGTATAGGCCGAGGAAAACAGGAACAGCGCCGCATACCAAAAGCGCACCAGGTCCCCCATAAATGCCTGCTCGTAGGAAAATACAAAACGGGTAATAACAATCGCCAATTCGGCAATAACAATCAAAAGCGTCAACCAATGGAAGCCCAAAGTTTTGGCGCGTAAGGCCACCAACATGCCCAAAATCATCAACGGGATATGAAGCCAAGGCCCCCGAAATTGCGAGCGGCCAAGCGAGCGTGTTAAATCTTCGCCAACAATGGGTAACAAAAACCCTTCCACCCGCAGGAAGGAAACAACAAGATCACCAAGCCCAACGAACAGCACGGCAAAGAAAGCGCCGCGCACGAGATACCTGTTGAAATTAGAAATACGCGCAGCGTCCCCGCGCAAGGAAATATGCTGGCTGCAATAAACCCAGCCAACGGCCAAACCTATGCCCAAGGCATAAAGTGCAAATTGGAAAGCGGAACGCCACCCACCATCGCTAAAAAACCCAGCCTCAATAAAGGGGCGCGCACTCGGCCAGCCAAATGTGAGGTTTAAAATGTTATTAAAATTCCACACGACCAACGTGGCGAGCATAGCCCAGCCGAATCCACGTGTGATGAACTTTACCTTATCGAGCGGGGCATCCCCGACAGTCGCACTCAAACTCATATGTGCCCGATGCCTCCCAACATGCGAAAATCTCGACAAGGTTTCTTGCCGAAAAATCTGCGGTCTTTAAACCGTCTTTTACCTGTGAAAAAGACGGGGCCAATAAAGCCCCGTCCCTTCAATTTTGTTACGCCAGAAACTCCAGCGCAAAAGCTATAAGACTTACTCGATACCGAGAACGCGGTTACGTTTCACAACGTAAGCCATGTCTGATTTCGCAGTCCATGAACCAATCTCGTTACGCGCTGCAGCAGCGGCATCAAGAATTTTAGCAGCCAATGGGCTGTGGTCACGAGCTTCAGCAAACACTTCTGCAGCAGCTCCACCGAATGCGTCATAAACGTCATCGTTGAACTCACGCAATTTAACGCCATTTTCCTTGACCAGTTTGTCAAGGTATTTACCGTTGTTTGCGTTTGTTTCAGCCATCATTTGAGCGTTTTCTTCGTTACAGCAAGCTTTGATGATCTGCTGATCAACTTTGCCCAAAGAATCCCACCACTTTTTATTCATGCCCATAGCAACCTGAGCGCCTGGCTCGTGCATACCTGGGAAGTAGTAGTATTTCGCTGCTTCGTAGAACTTCATGAAGTAGTCATTGTATGGACCAACCCACTCAGTCGCGTC
>JAZGFF010000171.1:0-4055 GCA_036479095.1 Rhizobiaceae bacterium
GCAAATCAGTCACCGCTTTGGTCGAGTTGAAAGCCCGCTTTGATGAAGAGGCAAATATTCGATGGGCGAGAGATCTAGAGCGTGCAGGCGTTCAAGTAGTCTATGGTTTCATCGAGTTAAAAACCCACGCGAAACTTTCCTTGGTTGTTCGCCGCGAGGGAGGTGAGTTAATCAATTATTGCCATATTGGCACCGGAAATTATCACCCAACCAATGCCCGAATTTATACTGATCTTTCCTATTTTACCGATGACAAAGAAATCAGCCTTGATGTGGCGCGGGTGTTTAATTTTATCACGGGTTACGCAAAACCCGAAGGCTTAACGAAGCTACTTGTATCCCCGGCTTCTTTGCGCAAAAGCATGTACAAATTAATTGATGCAGAACGCAAACATGCAAAAGAGGGCAGGCCTGCGCAAATCTGGATGAAAATGAATTCTCTTGTTGATTCAGCGATGATCGACCGCCTCTACGCTGCAAGCCAAGATGGAGTGCAGATAGACCTTGTTGTCAGGGGCGTTTGTTGTTTACGCCCTCAGGTACCAGGCTTATCTGAGAATATCCGGGTGAAATCAATTATCGGTCGCTTTTTAGAGCATGGCCGTGTTTTTTGTTTTGGGAATGGTGTTGGTTTGCCTTCTAAAAAAGCGCTGGTGTACGCTGGCTCGGCTGACCTCATGCCGCGCAATTTGGATAGGCGGGTTGAAGTTCTCGTCCCGCTTGAAAATTCCACAGTTCGCCAACAGGTGCTCAGCCAAATTATGCTGGCAAATTTGATGGACAATCAACAAAGTTGGGAATTGTTGCCAGACGGAACATCCCGAAAAATTGAGGTGACTGAAGGTCAAAAACCCTTCAACGCCCAAGAGTATTTCATGACCAACCCCAGCCTTTCAGGTCGTGGAAAATCTTTGAAGAAAGATGCCCCTCTTACTTTGCTTGACCCTGATTCGACTTTTGTAAATAAAAAATCAAATGCCAAAAAAGCTGCAAGCTGATGGCGAGAACTTTAAAATCCATTCTCCGTGCACAAGGGCGGTTACGTAAGCTCTCCCCCATTGCAATCATAGATATCGGCTCAAACTCGGTTCGTCTTGTTGTCTATGAAGGCCTATCCCGTTCACCGACTCCCCTCTTTAATGAGAAGGTTCTTTGTGCTCTAGGTAGTGGATTATCAACGACCAACCGCCTTGATGATCTTGCCGTCGAGCGAACCCTCGCCACCTTGAAGCGTTTTCGCCTCTTGGCAAAACAATCGGGTGCAGATCAAGTCTATACGCTTGCAACAGCAGCAGCTCGTGAGGCTGAGAACGGCCCGGATTTCATTAAGCAAGCCCGTAGGATACTTGGCCGCAAAATTCATGTTTTAACAGGTTCCGAGGAAGCCCTCTACGCAGCCTACGGCATCACCTGTGGCTTTCCAAATGCCAAGGGCGTCTCGGCTGATATGGGCGGTGGTAGTGTGGAATTCACAGCCATTGATAAAGAGCCAAAAGGGGAGGGATTAAGCCTTCCTCTAGGTGGCCTTCGGCTCCGTGATGCCTCGGGAGGCTCTATCGCGGAAACCCGCAAGATTGTCCGCAAGGCATTGAAGGACAACCCCGTTTTGACAAAGGCCAAAGGCGGGACGTTCTATGCTGTTGGGGGTACATGGCGTGCACTCGGTCGGCTGCATATGGCGCGGTGCAAATACCCTCTGCATGTGATGCACAACTACGAAATAACAACCGAAGAAGCCCGTAAAATTTGCACGCCGCTGACCAAAGACAACAGTAAAGAACACCTCGTGAATATTCGCGGCATGGATGCTATTTCCTCCAACCGTCGCTCGCTCTTGCCTTTTGGTGCAGTTCTGTTGTCAGAAATTATCTCGATCATGAAACCCGATAAAATCGTTTTTTCTGCGGTTGGGGTACGCGAAGGTTATCTCTATTCTTTACTGCCCGACAAAGTAAAAAAAACCGACCCGCTGATTACCGCCGCTGAAGAAATGGCAGTCCTGCGCTCCCGATCCCCCAAACACGCACGGGAGCTAGTGAAGTGGACAGGAGAAGCTTTTAAGGTTTTCGGGGTACGAGAAACCAAAGACGAAAAACGTTACCGTAAAGCCGCTTGTCTATTAGCCGATATCACTTGGCGCAGCCACCCTGATTATCGCGGCGACCAAGCTCTCAACATTATCTCGAACGCCAACTTTGTTGGCGTCAATCACCCCGGTCGTGCCTATATCGCGCTGGCTAGTTACTATCGCCATGAGGGTGTTGTCGACGATGAGTTCAGCCCAACGATCCGCGCTATCGCCAACGACAACATTCACGACCGCGCTAAGCTTTTGGGCGCATTGTTCCGCGTAGCCTACCTATTCTCCGCCGCCATGCCCGGCATGCTACCGAAGGTTTCATTTGCAGCAGATGGGCAGGATGTTGTTCTTATCGTCCCCAAAAAGTTAGCCAATTTTGAAGGCGAACGATTGGGCAGACGGATTGCTGGCTTGGGTAAGGTGCTTGAAAAAGAAGTGCAGTGGGTCGTGAAGGGGTAACTCCCATCCTCACCCCTGCAGCATCAAATCCAAGGTTTGAACACAGGCACCGCTTGCACCTTTGCCTAGGTTATCCAGTATCGCGACTAGGTTCACCTGTTCCTCATTGCCGAACACATGCAAATCCATCACATCAGTTCCAGCCAACATTGTCGCATCGAGCTTGGTGATTGCAGCACTTTCTGGCAGCGGCGCAACGCGTACATGCGCGCAACCTGCATAGTGTTCTGCCAGGGCATGGCGAACGGCGATTGGAGATTTAGCTTTAAGGCTCGCCATATGAAGCGGAATTTGCACGATCATGCCTTGCGGAAAACGACCAACCGAAGGGGAGAAGATTGGGGCATTTTCTAATAGCGAATGTTCGGTGATTTCTGGAACATGCTTGTGGTGCAATGCCGTGCCGTAAAGAAAATGTGGCGCAGTGATAGCGTCATCGCGGTTTGGGTCTTCCATCTGCGCGATCATGCCCTTACCGCCACCCGTATAGCCTGAGACGGCATTGATTGTCAGCAATGCATCATTGGCGATAATTCCAGCTTGTGTGAGGGGGCGCAACAGAGCAATTGCTCCGGTTGAATAACAACCGGGATTAGAAACCAACCGCGCTTTGGCGATTTTTGCATCATGCCCCGGTTCTAATTCCTTAAACCCAAATGTCCAATTTGGATGGGTTCTGTGGGCGGTGGATGCATCAATGAAACGGGTGGATTCGTCCTCGACCATAATGACTGCTTCCCGCGAGGCATCATCGGGAAGGCACAAAATCGCGATATCAGCTTCATTTAAAAGGGCACGACGCGCATCAACGCTATGGCGATCAGCATGGGGCATGGAGAGCAAGGTGATGTCGTCACGGGCCTTCAACCGCTCCAAAATTTGCAAGCCAGTTGTGCCGTGTTCGCCATCTACATATATTTTAGGTTTCATAATATTTCCCAATCATTCAATGGGTTGCGTAACTTATCAGAATCAAATTCCGAACGAGTTGAATCAGTTTGTTAAGATCCAAATCGTCGCTCCCAAAGGTTCCCCAACATGAACATTGCGATGGTCGAACCCGCAATTGAAGTAATATCTGCATGGTCGTAAGCGGGGGAAACCTCCACCACATCTGAGCCAATGATATCAAGGTTTTTCAATTGCCGCAAAATCAACATTGCTTGGGCGCTGGATAGACCACCAGAAACGGGGGTGCCAGTACCCGGCGCAAAAGCGGGGTCGAGGCAATCAATATCAAAGGTTAAATAGGTCTTTGCACCAGCCGTGCGTTTTGTAATTTGCGCGGCAATCTCACCCGCCGTCATTTCATGGCAGGTGAGGGCGTCGAGTATTTTAATGCCGTAATCCTGCGGCGCGTGGGTGCGGATACCAATTTGAATAGACTTCTCAACATCGATCAACCCTTCCTTCACCGCGCGGGTTATCATTGTGCCGTGGTCCACCCGCTTGCCATCATCATCCCAAGTATCCTGATGGGCATCGAATTGTACCAGTGCCAGTGGTCCATGTTTGG
>JAZGFF010000172.1:0-8024 GCA_036479095.1 Rhizobiaceae bacterium
TCCAATTCAATGCCGCTCACTTTGCCAGCAGAAGTTTTGAACCTTGTTGGTTGTAGCCAATGGCGAATTGTCACCCCCTTGGTGGCGGCGAGTTCTTGCTCAAATTCAGATGCGTTCATCTGTTCAGCGCCGCGCCTATAAGCAATGGTAACCTCTTCAGCCCCCAGTAATTTAGCCTGTACTGCGGCATCAATGGCGGTCATGCCGCCACCTATCACAACAATGCGGCGGCCAATGGGAAGTCGTGATTTGCTTTTGGCTTGGCGCAGGGTGGCAATAAAATCAACCGCGTCTTCAACCCCTTTGGGTTGTTTACCTTTAAGGCCAAGGGCGTTGACCCCCCCCAAACCCATACCGAGGAACACAGCGTCATGCGTATCATGCAAGCCTTGAATAGAAATCTTCTTGCCAAGCTCCTTGCCGTATTGAATTTCGATACCGCCGATTGCGGTGATATAATCGACTTCATCTTGGGCAAAATTTGCCACCGATTTATAGGCGGCAATGCCGTATTCGTTCAAGCCACCCGGCTTCTTATTTGCATCGTAAATTGTCACCTTATGGCCGTGCATGGCCAAGCGATGGGCGCAGGCAAGACCCGCAGGCCCCGCACCAACAACGGCAACCGATTTGCCAGAAGATTTACCGCGCTTAAAGAATTGTTTCTTATCCCCCATGGCTTTATCTGTGGCATAGCGTTGGAGCAAACCAATCTTAACGGGTTTACCCTCGGCTTCTTCCCGAACACAGGCTTCTTCGCAAAGGGTCTCAGTTGGGCAAACACGGGCACACATGCCCCCCAAAATGTTTTGTTCCAAAATGGTTTCCGCCGCCGCCATTGGTGTGCCGGTTGAGATTTGACGAATGAAAAGGGGGATATCAATGGAGGTAGGGCAGGCGGTCACGCAGGGTGCATCATAGCAAAAATAGCACCGGTCAGAGGCAACAAGTGCTTCATGATGATCCATCGGCGGATGCAGATCGCTGAAATTATCATCAACCTGCTTTTTACCAAGACGGGCACCAGCAATGCCATCTTTATGTTTTGTTGCAATCCCAACCATCTGTCTCTCCCATTTGGGTGGTCATTTTAGACCGTGTCTTAAGGGGAGAATATCAACCTTAAAAAATTTATCAATTGGTAAATTTTTTATTTTGGCTTTTCTCAACTCTAGACCCAACCAAAGACCACCGGCACAACAGAGGCAATAAGTAAGGAGGCCATGGTGTAATTGAACAGCCGTAAATGGGATGGGTCTTGTAAGAACAGACGCAAAGCTTTGCCCATCGTAACCCACAAGGAAATCACAGGCAGGTTTACAACACCGAAAACGATAGCCACCAAGCCAATGGCAGAAAGACTGCGATCGGTAGCATAAACACTGATAGCAGTGAGTGCCATTGCCCATGCTTTTGGGTTTACCCTTTGAAACAATGCAGCTTGAATAAAACTGAAAGGAACGCTCGTTATTTTGGCTTTGTTTTGGGGCGTTTCGGTGGATAAATTCTGGGGTGGTGATGCACTAGCGATTTTCCAAGCAAGGTAGATCAAATAAACAATGCTAACAATTTTTAACACTAAATAGCTCAATGGATATGCCTCAAATACCCCCATCAAACCCATTCCCACCAGCATCACCATAATAGAAAAGCCGACGGAGACGCCGAGCATGTGGGGAATTGTGCGCAGGTAGCCAAAATTGGCGCCGGACGCTAACAGCATCATATTATTGGGCCCAGGCGTTCCAGAAGAAGCGATGGAATAAAGAATGAGGGCGGGCAGCAGATCGTAATTCATTTACCCATTATGCAGTGGTAATGAAGAAATTAAATTGCTAATGCAGCGCTGAGATAAGTTTTTGAGCAATGAACAATGGCTATTGATAGTGTTAATGACAGAATATTGCGTGAATTAGGAACACATGGCCGCATCAGCAATGCGGAACTCGCAACACGCGTGAATCTTTCCCCCTCCGCCTGCCTAAGGCGGGTGCAGGAACTTGAGCGCACGGGAGTTATTAAAGGCTACCGGGCTATTCTTGATCGAAAAGCCACGGGAAAATCATTCCTAGCATACATCACTGTTGGCCTCTCGGATCATTCCAAGCGTTCTCAAGAGGGCTTTGAAAAATCAATGGCTCGAGCACACCAAGTTCGTGAGTGCCATAATATTACAGGAACAGTTGAGTATCTGCTTCGTGTTGAGGTGGAAGATTTAGCGGCATACAAATTATTTCACACCGATGTGTTAGGAACCGTGCCCTCAGTAAATTCCATAACGTCTTATATCGTAATGGGCTCGCCCAAGGACGAACGGGCTTAAGCTGCCAAAATGTGACATTTCTCACAATGCCTTAAGAACGGACTTGCGTTATTGCATTTCTTCGAACATTCTCATGGCGGGGCATCAACACGAATCTGGGGTAACTTAATTTGTTACGATCTCTGGCCGTAAAGTTTTACCTTGTATTCTCATTGCTGGTGTTGCTGCCCGCAACGGTAAATGCGGCTATTTATCCAAGCTCAAAAGGTGTGTGGCTTGTCGTTGCCAGCCGTGATAATCCAAGAACTGCCATCTCATTTGCAAAACAATTGGCCAAACGAAAAAGCAATGTCAGTGTCTTTCGATCGAACAATGGCTGGTACGCAATCACCCTTGGGTGGACCAGAAAATCAACTGGCCGGCCCATAAGAAACCGCCTTGTTTCCCAAGGGATTATTTCAGGCGATAGCTATTTTCATTCTGGAGAGCGCTTTGTTGAACTCATCTGGTCTACCTCAGGAGTGACGGGTCGCTCGCGCTCTCGAATACTGGCTGCAACTCGGCTCGGTGCTGTTAGACCTTCAGCGCCGATAAGAGTTGATCATAGTTCCGATGGGCCTGGCTATGTGACAGGATTAGCAAATAGAAGTGATAGTTACCTTTCTTTCAGAACCGGCCCAAGCACCTCAAATAGAGAGACAAGGCGCCTGCGTAAAAATACTCGTTTCCAAATTATTGGGGCGCGTAAAGGCTGGTACAATGTCCGCCTAACCAATGGCCGTAAGGGCTGGGTTTATGGCCGCTATGTTGGCTTTGGTACCCCTAACATTGAAACGGCCAAACCTGACCCAATACCCAAACCGGCTACCCCACCCAAGCCTGAATATATAGTCAGCGAAACGCAGAACGGATTAAAACTTGTTGTCAACGGCCTTGAGCAGGCAGGATTTGGCTACCTCTCTTTGCGAAAAGGGCCAGGGGATAATTATTTTGAAATGGCGCGGCTAAAGGATAAGACCAAGCTCATTGTCACCGGAAAATCTGGGAAATGGTATCGGGTAAAACCCGCCCCTTCCGTTGAAGGATGGGTGACATCAGAATATGTCAAAACAGCAGAAGTGCCTACCTTTGGCCCGGAAAAAGAAACTGAGAAAGTAGAGACACCCAAAACTCCAGAAACCATCGATATAGCCATCAGTAAAACACCAACCACTAACAGTGGAACTGCAACTAAAATATTCGAGGCTCGGGGCAAACGAGTTGCTTTAATTTTGGGAAATTCCGCCTACAAACACACAACTGCATTACCCAACCCAAAAAACGATGCTGACAAAATTTCAACAATGCTTAAGGGGTTGGGCTTTCAAGTCATCGTTGGTTTGGATGGAACCAAGGTTCAAATGGAAGCCTCGATCCGTGAATTTGTACGCATCCTTCCTGATTCAAAGGCGGCGCTGCTGTTCTATGCTGGCCATGCAATGCAGGTGAAGGGCAGTAATTATTTAATCCCGATTGACGCCAAACTGGAAGATTCAACCGCAATAGATTTTGAGACAATCAATCTCGCCTCGATTCTAAATTTCGTTGATGCACCTGGGCGTGTTTCGATCGCTCTGCTTGATGCTTGTCGGGACAACCCGATGTCACGAAGGTTTGCCAGATCATTTGGTGCCACCCGGTCGGCCTTTCTTGGGCGCGGCCTTGCCACTCCCTCCGGTACAGGAGATTTGTTAATCGGATTTGCCACTGCACCTGGCGAGGTTGCCCTAGATGGGGACGGGGAAAACAGTCCCTTTACCCTAGCTTTATTGAAACACTTGCCAACCAAAGGGTTAGAAATCGAGGTCATGTTGAAACGGGTAAGAAATGAAGTTTCCACCTTAACTGCCGGTAGCCAAATACCTTGGGTCAGTTCGGGTCTACGTAAGGAATTTTATTTTGAGCGAGAGGCTAAGTAAGTAAATGCTGATGGGCCAAAATACAGGAGTAGAAATACAATGAGTAGGAATTATCAAGGAACGTCACTCCTAGTTGCATCGATTGTTATGATCGGTGTGAACGCTGGGATACCGCAATCGAGCACGCAGGTTTTTGCAGCTGAACTCAACCAACAAGCGATTGTCGACAAACTTCAAAGGAAAAAACCTGCTACCCGCAGCTTAACCAAAACCCGCTCATTCGGCTCCGGCAGCGCAAGCTCTTCAAGCGCCGAAGCGATGAGTTCCGATGAAAAAGGTTTCTTGGGATCCTTGGGCAAAACCCGTGGTATAAAATTCAATTTGCAGAAAACTGAAGCCACACAAGATTACAAAAAACCAACCTATGATGCTAAGGAAATCACCAAGATTGGTGCAATCGTTAAAAAATACGACCTACCCACATTAGATTTTAAAATTGAATTTGAGTTCGGTTCTGCTGAAATTAGCGGTTCCTCTATTTCCCAAGTCGTTGAGTTAGCCAAAGCTTTGCAACACCCTTCCTTGCAAGGCACCCGAATTATATTAGGGGGGCACACAGATGCGAAAGGCTCTGATGCTTTTAATCAAATTCTTTCTCAAAAGCGATCAGACTCTGTTGCTCGCTTAGTCGCACAGATCGGTGGCATTGATGCCGCTCGTTTGGTACCCGTGGGCTTTGGCGAACATAAACTTAAAAATACATTTGACCCCAACGCTGCTGAAAATCGCCGCGTTGAAGTCATTAACATCACCTCTTATTAAGAGTTAGATTTTGACAGGTACTTTGATCACCTATTGCTTGCTGGCGGTGGCGTTTTTACTAACGGTGCCCGCAGCCAGCCACACTGGCTTAGAAACTTGGGGGTCGCTAGCCGCATCCTCAACAGCCTTTGTTGCGATGGCGATCAATCAATTTTTGGCCGCGCGACCAAAGATATTTGAAGGTGCATTTGGTGGTTTGGATCGAATGTATCGAACGCACAAAACCATGGGAAAAATAGCCTTGGTATTAATTCTAGTGCATTATTTCGTCACCCCAAATTTCAAAGGTCAGATATTAACCACGGGTTTGAATAATTTTGCCAAGGACGCAGCCAATATCGGATTTTGGACACTACTTATTCTTATTGCTGTCAGTCTCTTCAAACAAATCCCCTTCACAAAAATAAAAATTCCTTATCATATCTGGCGACAAAGCCATCGCTTTATCGGCGTTGCTTTCCTCTTCATTGCTTTCCACCAGATGTTCATCAAGCGCCCCTTTGATGGCAATGTCTTACTGGCCGGTTATCTCAATATTTTTGCAATTTTGGGGATTGCCAGTTTCATCTACACCCAGCTTGCGCCATTCCTGCGACGCAAAAAATATGAGATAACCTCGGTGGCGCATCAAGGCGGCGCAACACACATTTCAGCCAAGCCCGTATCAAAACCGCTCAAAAGCGCACCAGGTCAATTTGCGGTGATCAAACTTAAGAAAAAAGGGCTTGGCGAACCGCATCCATTCTCAATCTCCGGAAGAGACAAAGATGGAGCATTAAATTTCTCAATCAAAGCCAGCGGCGATTTCACCAAAAGGCTCCACGAACAAGCCGAAGTCGGCGACAAAATGTTGGTGGAGGGGGGCTATGGCCGTTTCAAATTTTCTCCTAAACATCCTAGGCAACTCTGGCTCGCTGGCGGCATCGGGATCACGCCATTATTAGCTATGGCGCAAAATTTGGACTCGTCCTTAGAACAAGAAGTTTGTCTAGTTCATTGTGTACGAAGTGAGGATGAGGCGGTTCAACAAGAAATGCTTTTACGAAAAGCTGCCGAAGTAAAAAACTTCGCCTACGCTTTTTACACCTCAGAAAACAACGGCCACATGAACGCCGAGAAACTAAAAGACCTTGTGGGTTTTGAACTGGATGGTGCCTTGATGATGTTTTGCGGGCCACCTCCCTTACGTTCCGCAATTGAGAAGGGCTTAAAGGCGATGGGGAAAACTTTTTCATCGACAAAATTTGAACTGTTTGAATTTCGCTAAACACTTCGGTTGAATTGGGGCATTGAACTGAAGACAAAATAAGAAAACTTGAAAGGCTTAATCGCTATGTGGTCTGTAAATAATATGAAGAATTTTGTTCCCAAGTTCCTCCTGCAACTTGGATTGCTAATCTTGATCAGCGCCACCGCTCAAGCCGCTGAGCTTTTCCCAGAGGATGCCTATTCAGGGTATCAAGCAGACATAAAAAACGGCGAGACGTTGTATAATGCTGGTGCCTGTGGCTCTTGTCACGGGGCAGCCGATAACCACGATTTATTAGGTGGCGGCCTAAAAATGAGCTCCTATGTGGGAACCTTCTATGTTCCAAATTTGAGCAATAGCACAAAGGGAATTGCCAATTGGACTAATGCAGCATTTTTGAACGCCATGCTGAATGGGGTCTCTCCTAAGGGGCGTCATTATTATCCCGTCTTCCCCTACACAAGTTATGCCGGAATGAAGCCCGAAGACGTTCTCGACATCAAAGCCTTCATTAAGACTTTGAGCAAATCTGATAACAAGGTTGATGCCCACGAGATTTCATTTCCCTATAATGTCAATGCAGCCATGTCCTATTGGAAGCGCAGTAATTTCAGCACCCCGCGCTGGTCCCCAGGTAAAGATGATCAATTAGCACGGGGAAAATACTTGGTTGAAAATGTAGGCGCCTGCGGCTCTTGCCATACCCCAAGATCAACTACTTTTGGATTAGAAACCGATAAAGCCCTAAAGGGCGGAAAAGGCTTAACTGGAGGATATGCTCCAGCAATCGATGCTTCAGTTATGGCTGCATTGCCGTCTCCTGATGCTTTTATCAAAGGCGTTCTTGTCGAGGGTAAAAAGCTAAATGGCCAGCCAATCGTTGATCCGGTCATGCGAAAAATTGTCAAGCAAACGGCCAAGCTCTCAAAAAGCGATCGCCTTGCCATTTTTGCCTACTTAAAAGGCAGCGAAGTAAAAATACAAAAACAAAAACTTACAGTGCAAACCTGTTCTGCCAATGTCACTGCTGCAACAAATACCGGTAACGCAAATACTGATGCACTGAGCGCTTCCGCCGATGATTTTATCGGAAAATATTGCCGTAATTGCCATGGTCTGGGCCAAAGTGCGCAAGGTAGTTTCCCAGCCGGATCCCTGTCAGCCATAGCCGCTGATGCTTCTTTTATAACTCCTGGGAGCCCTTCGACTTCTCGGCTGTATAAATCGATCCTTTCAGGCCGGATGCCCATTGGCGGCACCAAGCCGAGCCAAGGTGAAATCCAAGGTCTAGCGGATTGGATAACCGCCCTTGGCTCAAAACAGGCAAGTGCGATACCTGCCCCAGTGGCCAGCTTACCCCCAAGAATGAGAAAAATTATCAAGCGCGATGTAATGGTTCGCGCGGCCTTGGCCGATGTTAGCGGACAGTCGGAATTGGATCGCCCGTTCATTCGGTATTTTTCCTACCGTAGCCATTATAATGGCCGCTTCCCTTGCGAAACCGAGAAGCAATATTCCAAGCGCCAATCGCTTTATATTGCCGGCCTGAACAAGATGCTGAACTCTGTCTCCCTTGGGGCGCGTTTGGTTGTTCCTGAAACTGTTGCCAATACCAAAGAATTATTGGTTCGGGTTGATATCCGTGACCTTGGTTGGGATCAGTATCAGTGGGACGTGCTGGTCAACGCCTATCCCTATGGCGTTGATCCCCATAGTGACCCCAGCCTTTCTGCCCTTACAAAAGAAACCCACAGCGTGTTACCGATTATGCGGTCGGATTGGTTTTTGGCCA
>JAZGFF010000173.1:0-15214 GCA_036479095.1 Rhizobiaceae bacterium
GAATTGCGCTTCTTCTTGGCTTTGTTTTACCCATCATATTTCTTACTTTAAGCCTCTCGTTTGAGAATGGTGCACGATGGTTGCTTGTTGGAGCATTCGGGGGACTGATTGCGGGGATATTTGTCGAACGGTGGTTGTTTTTTGCAACTGCTAAACACGCAGTGGGGCTCTATTATGGGGGAGATGATTCTTGATCCATGGTTAGAGAAGCATAGGGTTATACATTTTCTAAAGACTTATGCAGCTCCAAGGCTACGTAGTCTGCCTCTGAAATTTTTGGCCCAAATCGGCTCTCTAATATAATCAACGGTTCATCACCAGTGTTCTTACAAGTGT
This sequence comes from Rhizobiaceae bacterium, assembly GCA_036479095.1. Classification (GTDB taxonomy): domain Bacteria; phylum Pseudomonadota; class Alphaproteobacteria; order Rhizobiales; family Rhizobiaceae; genus Pseudahrensia. The sequence goes on from JAZGFF010000173.1 coordinate 337, forward strand.
GCAGGGTGTTGCGAGGTAGGTCTATACTTACCCCCGTGATCATCGGGCGCGGTATATTATCGATTACGGCACTTCCTTTGCCTTTTAGTATTTGCCAATTTTCTGATCGGTAATTATGCAGATGAGGGGGGATTGTTTGTCCCAGTTCGACTTCAAGCCGATGAACTGAATAACCAGATTGCCGATCGACTTCGACTTGTTTTCCCCATGTTTGCTGTTTTGTGGGGAATTCAAATATTTCTCGGCGTTCCTGTCGTTGGAGTTTTTCTAGAACTTTAGAAGAGCCAATAGTGTAGTTTTGTTGGGTTATTAAGGTGGCATCTTTGGTTGAGACGATATGCAAGCCCGTGCATCCTGTGACTGTAATGAGATGGCCATCGCTCTCAATGTGGCAGTTTGTGTTGTCGTGTTGATAAACAAACTTGGAGGAGGGATGGTGACGATGGTTAGCAATTTGCAGATCAACTGGCCGCAACACCTTAGTATCAGGAGGGAGCACGTTTTCAAGATGGTCAAAGGGGAGGGCAGCCCAAATGTTTAAATCAGGCCATAACTCATTTTCTTTTATGCTAGCCAATTCAAGAGCTTTGTTACAGGAGGTAAAAGTACACGGCTTGTTGAGACGAACCTGTTCAAGCAGGTGCGATGGCGTAGAAAATGTCACGGCGCCAAGATCAAATGTAGGATCGGCACATTCATTCTGAAGCCGCTCATAATGATGGATCAGTGGGTCCTCGGTGGGGATTGTTTTTTTGACTGTGTTTAGACTTAAACTGCCTGATTGGTTGGGTTGGCCGCAAAAAATATTTTTTTCGTTGGCGAGGGGGCTGGCTAGGGTTTGTTGAATTAATCGTTCAAATGCGGCCCAATCGGTTGGTGGCCGACTGGCATCAATGATTACCATCATTGCTGAACGATCAATTTTTGCGGCTAAGAATGCACTGGCGAGCACGGAAGTCATCGTCCCTCGATCCATTGGTTCAATAATGATCTTTGGATCGAGAGAATGGGCTGTCTGATCTAACTGTGCTCTGGCAATTTCCAAACTTGCTGTGGGTAAAGCGATGATCGGTCGGAAGTCATGATTGAGGTGCGAAAGACTGGCCAAAGTCTGCTCGAACAAACTTGGCCTCCCATGGGATTTTTGAAACTGGATGGGTAGATTTATGCGTGAATTTGGCCATTGATCAAGGTTGCTTCCAGCAGCCAAAATGATGGGTAGGATTGTACGATTTGTTTTTTTGGGTTTTTCAAACCGGCGCGTCTGGTGCATGGGGAGCTCCTTAGATGGGAGCGTCATGGTACGATGGAATAGTTATCAAAAGTTGTATATATTATTTACACAACTAATAATTGTATTTATTTTTCCCACTTCTTCTTTCTAGGAGATCGAATTTTCCAACGTTTATGGAGCCAAAGCCACTGTTCGGGGTATTCTCTAATCCAGCCCTCGATGATGTTGTTGATCGTTTTCGTGGTTTCAATGATATCGACCGCACCTTCGTTAGTCCTGCTGATCTGTATTTTTTCATGTAGCTCTAAGCGGAATTTCCCACCGGGTAATCGCACACAGCGGGCGGGGTGGATATCACAATCGTATTGGCGGGCAAGCTTAGCAGCAAGGGGGTTGGCACTGGCTTCTCGCCCTAAAAAATTAATCTTTGGGCCACTAACGAAAGCTTGATCTGCTAGTAAACCAACAACACCATTTTTTTCAAGAACACCGGCAAGAACCCAAGCTGCGCCAGCTCTGGAAGGCACGAGATGACCTTTCTCAGTTCGCCGAGCTTTCAGCAATTTCTTTGCCAGAAACTTATTATTTGGGGGGCGGAATAAAGCGGTGACATTTAAATCATAGGTCGAGGCGGCGATTGGTAAAATTTCCCAATTCCCAGTATGGGCGGTAAAAATGATGACCGGCTTATTATTCTGGCGAAGTTTGTTGAACTGTTCAGCGCCTACTACGGTAATCCTTCCTGCTTCGGGGTTATCTACGTCAAAATCAAAAAGCTGATCGAGGAACACATATTCAGCCACCGTTCTTGCAACATTGCCCCAAACGCCGCGAACCAGTTGATTAATTTCTTCCTTAGATTTTTCTGGGAATGCTAGGGTCAGGTTTTTTCTTGCCAGCCGGGTGCGCGGAAGTATAGGCGACAATTTACGGCCCATTTTTTCTGCGAATGCGGTGGATTTTTCTGGCGGGAGCTTTTTGATAAAATGCAAAAACACACCAACAAGTTTTGCAATAACCCAATCATTTGCCATTTTAAGGCGCAGTAATAAACGTTCAATAATAGGATTACGGATTAAGCGTGACATCGATTAGCTCATTCGCATAATAATTTTGCCGAAAACCTTCCGGCTTTCCATACGTTCAAGGGCGGTCGCTGTATCACCGAATTCAATTTCTGTATCGATGACTGGTTTTACAAATCCACGGGCAATTTTTTCCATAGAGGAAGTCATATTCTCCATTCGGCAACCAAAAGAGCCGATCAGGCGTAATTGGCGTTGGAACAACATCATTAGGTTGGTTTCTGCAGAAATGCCGCTGGTTGAACCGCAAGTGACTAAGCGTGCCCCCCGTTTCATGCAAAGCATTGATCCTGCCCACGTTTCTTTTCCAACGTGTTCAAAGACGACATCGACCCCCTCTTTTTTCGTGATCTTGCGGACACGACCTTCAAAGCGATCCTTGCGATAATTGATTACATGGTCTGCACCTAGTGCGTGGGCTGGTTCAATTTTATCATCGCTCCCAACAGTCGTAATCACTGTGCAGCCAATGGCTTTTGCCAATTGAATAGCAGCAGTACCAATGCCAGAGCCACCGGCTTGGATGAGAACTGTTTCGCTGGGTTGGAGCTTTGCGTTGTCAAAGAGCATGTGCTCGCACGTACCAAAGGTGATTGGGGCGAGTGCTGCTCCAATATCGTCACAGCCTGGAGGTGCGGGAACACATTGGCGGGCAGGGATGTTAACCAGCTCTCTTGCAAAACCGCCGAGGTGAAATCCATGCACGCCTTCAACGTGCTCGCAACGATTGTCGTGGCCCGCACGGCAATGATGACAAGTGCCACAGGTGCGGGCGCCGAAAATTGATACGAGTTGGCCAGGCTTTAATCCACTCACCCCTTCGCCAAGGGCGACAACCTCTGCGCTGGCTTCAGCACCAATCGTCAAGGGCATTTCGCGTTTCGCAAAAGCCATCCCCCGCCAACCCCAAACATCAAGGTGATTGAGTGCTACAACGCGGATCTTTAATTGCACCTCACCGACGGAAGGCGGACTTGGAGCATCGATATCCACAGATTTGACCTGACGGTCTGAAACAAGCTGAAGCGCACGCATGGAATTGCCTTAAACGATAAAAGATTGATTGGTATTATACGATGTTGTTGCTCAAAACCAGACAGGCATTTTGACCACCAAAACCAAATGAATTTGAAAGTACATTTGTAACTTTAGCATCACGAGCCAGATTTGGAACCACGTCGAGGGGAATATCTGGATCAGGACTATCGTAGTTGATTGTTGGAGGTATGCGTTGGTTCTGCAAGGTCATGATAGAAATCACAGCTTCAATTGCCCCTGCTGCTGTTAGGGTGTGGCCAATCATCGATTTGTTTGAAGATATGGGGGTTTGGTGAATCCGATCTCCGAATACTTCTTTTAGGGAGTTGTATTCCATGCGATCATTCTCAGGTGTCGAAGTCCCATGGGCGTTTATGTAGTCGATTTCATCAAAGGCAACGCCAGCATCTTCAACCGCACGACTTACTGCAGCGATTACTGGTGAGCCATCAGGGGATGATCTGGTGCGGTGGAAGTGGTCTGCTTTTTCGCCGCAACCGCTGATTGTGGCTAGAATTGTAGCACCACGAGTGCGGGCGCTTTCTAAGGATTCCAGAATGAGGGCTCCGGCTCCTTCAGCCATGACGAAACCATCTCGATCCTTAGAAAATGGTTTGGCAGCTTTCTTTGGGCTATCATTTTGAGTGGTTAGGGCGGATAGCAAGGAAAAACGAATAAGAGATTCAACGGTTACGGATCCATCGGTTCCAATGCAAAGGGCAGCATCAGTTTCTCCACGGCGGATAGCCTCGACACCGAGTTGAACTGCTGTGGTTCCCGAAGCACACGCAGTGGAAAGGGAAATTGGAAGCCCCTTGGTGCCAAATTCACTGGAAAGGAGATCTGCGGTTCTGTTGAATTGTAGTAATTCATATAGTGCTTGATGTTTGGTCTTCCGAGTTGCTTTCAATAATCGTTTGTAGCCCTCAAGTTCATCATTGGCCATCTCTTCATCGAGCAAGAAACGATGCTGCCATTCGAGTTCTACGGGTGGAGCGGCAAGGAATAGCGGCCCGGGGAAGGCCCCTTTTTTCAAGCCCGACTGTTCGTATGCTTCTCGGGCAGCATGTTGCGCAAAAGACAGGGATAGTTCAGGTGCTGAAAGAGATTCGATATCCATAAAATCTATGGTGCCAGCAACCGTAGTTCGCAATCCTTCGACACTAAACCGTTCGATTGAATGGATGCCGGACTCTCCGGCCATCAGCTTTTTCCAATTGTCTTGTTTGCCAAGGCCAAGGGATGAAACCATGCCTATTCCGGTGACAGCAACGATGGGGCGGTTTTTATGATCTGTGTATTTCATGTGCCTTAATTTAAACCTTCACTCTTTTTACCAGACCTAGGCCTTCTGAACGGTAATGCCCTAAAGTTGTGACTAAGACATTTTCGATCGCACCCGGTGCCTCTCGTTCCATTGGTTCGAGTGGCTGGTAAAATTTGCCTTTTTGAACTGCCATGGCTGCTAAAGCGATGCCCAGAGGAAATTGGGCTTCCACACCGTTGCCGGTCATTGTTGCAAATGCTCGAACGGGTAGATCGGGGAGAGAATTGCTCAACCAAGCTTTCTCTTCGTTGGTTATATTTTCTACACCAGATGCAGCAGAAAGAACTGCATCGATACTTGGTGTGTTCAGGCTGCCGATCATCGAATTTAAACGATTGGTGGCGGCTTGATCTTCACGGGTGCCATGGTCAGCGGTTATGGATGAAAGTTCGGCATAGGCGCTCACTCCGCGTGCTTGTGCGTGGGATTGTGATTCAAGCACAAGAAAAGCGCCAATTGAGCCTTGATTGAAGCCTGAGCTTTTATCGTTCCGGCTCCAAATTGGAGTGTGTTCCCCTTGCGCTAGGTATTGGCCTAACTCAAATAACAACAGCATGTCTTCGCGTTCAGAATTAAACGCACCACCAACAAGGATGATATCACTTTGGCCCGATGCGATACGTGCATGGGCGGTTTTAACGGCAGAAATTCCGGCCCCTTCTTCACCCATAAATGTTCGCGATGATCCAGTTACCTTATGAACAATCGATATGTTGCCAGCTAAGAGATTGGAGAGTTGAGCCAAAAACAATGTTGGGCGTAAGTCGTTTGAAAGGCGTTCTGCCAACGTTGCTTCCCTATCGTTTGAAGTTCTTGCTTCTTTGATGATGGTGGCATCGACTTCTGTATCACGCTCGCCGCCACCGGCAGCGATGATCATGTCCATACGGCCACAAAGTGCTTCGTCATCTTTGGCTTTTGCATCATCAAGGGCAAGACCAGCAGCATAGGTACCAATTTGTTGCCAAGGCTCCATCTGGCGTTTGTCGCGGCGTGATATTTGTGTCGCCCAATCGACCTCACCTAAAGCGTGGACCGCATAGGGCGCAAAGCTCTCAACATCAATGTTGAGGGGAGTTGCAGCATTGATTGAATCCCAATGGGCTTCGGTTCCTTCACCAAGGGAAGAAAGCAAGCCGATACCTGTGATCCAAACGGGGTTTGCGTTTTCGCCCATCAATGCAGCTCCGGTTCGATTTAGATTCAATTCAGATATTACTCAGTAGGTAGATAAGGGGGATTTGTTCGTAGGGCTAGGGTTTTTGAGAAGAAAAAGGACTTCCGGAAGCAAACGTGCAGGCAGGTTAAGCTCCCTTGCGCGTTTAGTGATCATGATTGCAAACTTTTCATCTGGAAACGGCATGGTTTTGAAGGTCAGTTGTGCGTCGCAAATTTTCTTATCCTCACTGGATATAGAGGCTTTTGTGACAGCGTAACCGGAACCCACATGCTCTAAAACAGCTTGAATATTGAGCTCGGTATTTGGGTCTACAAAAGTTCGCAATTTCCCTTGCTTGACACCAACCAAAAATGGCATTGCCGAAAACTTGGATTTTGCCATGATCAGGAAACCCGAAGCTTGCGCCATGGTTTCAATGAGTAGCACCCCAGGAACCAGTGGCATGCCCGGGAAGTGCCCCTCGAAAACGGGACTGTCTTGGGGAACTGTGGATTGCGCATTCAGAATCGAAATATCATCATCGACAGAAATAATTCGGTCGATCATTTGAAAATATTCAAGATGCATGTGGTGCTTGCTTAGGTTTTCGCTGCAACAAGTTCATCGATCTTGCCGCAAAGGTTCTTCATGACGAAATAGGCGTCTGTAGAAGCTTTGCCATCGTTCACTTCTTGTGTCCAAGCCTCCAGAGGAATTTTAATTCCGAACTCTTTATCGACTGCAAAAACAATGTCGAGGAAGTCCAGGCTGTCGATGCCAAGATCATCAATAGTATGGCTATCGGGTTTAATTTCTTCACGCGGAATTTCGCTGGTGTCAGAAATAATATCGGCAACTTTATCAAAGGTGGACACGGTTAGAATACCTCATTGGTCATTATTTAGATATGGCAGTTAAGTGCCAATTGAACATATTGGCGCTTAACTAGCGCTTTCGGTGCTGTCTTGCAAACTAGTTTTTTGTAAGCTTATTTACCACCAAACCACATACGAGAAAGCAGGCCATCTTTACGGACGAATTGGTGGTAAATAAAGGCGCCGACGTGCATCAATATAAGCAGCGCTAAGAGTTTTGTAACAAGCCCATGTACAAAACGAGGCAAGAGGTCATCAAAATTTACGGGTAGGGGAGCTCCTGATCCGAAAAACACGATATCGGGTAATCCAGCTAGAAAAGAGATGCCAATGCCGCTAATCGCTGTGATGAAGACAACCAAGTAAAGCAATAGGTGCGTGAGCGAACCGAGTCTGTTGAGTGTCGAATTGCCGATATTGGCAGGCTCAGGCCGTTCTTTTCGCAGCCGTACAACTAAACGGATAAGCATGAGCACCAATATTGCGATGCCAGTTCCCATGTGCATTTTTAAGCTGAATAGCTTTTCAGGATCGGAATTTGGCAATTCTGCCAAGACAAAATGCCCCATTACTAAGGCTAGAACTATCATGATTGCTAGTAGCCAATGGAGGGCAACCAAGAGGGGGTGATAACGGGTCATAAGGTTTGCCTTTAAATGCTAAAGTATATTGCGCTTTCTATGCCTATCACATACGCTTTTTACAAGAGAAATATCGTGTTAGAGGTGCCCCTATGAGTAACATCCCCCAATTGCTTGTGCATGACCAAAAGGACAATGTTGGTGTTGTTGTCGTTGAAGGGTTAAGGGCGGGTACAAATATGCTGTGTGTGGTGACCCACGATAATTCTTCTTTTCAAATGCTAGCAAAGGACGATGTCCCAATCGGCCACAAGGTAGCATTGAGCGATATTAAGGAGGGCGATACAGCTATTAAATATGGCGAAGACATTGGTAAATTTGTTGGCTCTGTTGAAAAGGGTCGGCACGTTCATACCCACAATCTAAAAACGAAACGTTGGTAGGTACATAATCATGAGTAATAAAATTTTTGCCTATCGCCGTGAAAATGGTCGGGTTGGTGTCCGAAATCATGTGATCATCTTACCAGTGGATGACATTTCAAATGCGGCATGTGAAGCGGTGGCCAATAACATCAAGGGCACCATGGCGTTGCCACACGCTTATGGCCGATTGCAATTTGGTGAGGATTTGGATTTACACTTCCGCACCATGATCGGGACAGGGGCTAACCCCAATGTAGCTGCCGTTGTTGTAATTGGAATTGAGCCAAGTTGGACCCAAAAAATTGTTGATGGAATAGCAAAGACGGGTAAGCCGGTGGCAGGGTTTTCAATTGAGCAAAAAGGTGATTTGGAAACAGTGCGCCAAGCCAGTTGGAAAGCTAAAGAATTTGTTCATTTTGCAACGGAATTAGTACGAGAAGAATGTGATTTGAATGAACTGTGGATATCAACAAAATGCGGCGAATCCGATACCACAACCGGGCTTGGTTCCTGCCCAACGGTTGGCAATATGTACGATAAGTTGATTCCAGACGGGATTTACGGTTGCTTTGGCGAGACCTCAGAAATTACTGGTGCTGAACATATCTGTAAAGAACGGGCGGCAGACAAAGAAACTGGCGAGCGCTGGTATAAAATGTGGGAAGCCTATCAAAACGACGTTATTTTTGCCCATCAAACAGATGATTTATCGGACTCTCAACCGACTAAAGGAAACATTGAAGGTGGACTCACAACGATTGAAGAAAAGGCTATGGGCAATTTGGAGAAGATTGGACGCAATTGCAGTTATATAGATATTCTTGAACCGGCAGAAGCGCCAGCGAAGGGAAATGGCCTTTATTTCATGGACTCGTCTTCAGCAGCAGCTGAGTGTGTTACCTTGATGGCGGCTGGCGGTTATGTGATTCATACATTCCCCACAGGCCAGGGTAATGTTGTTGGTAATCCTATTGTGCCAGTCATTAAAATTACCGCAAACCCTCGTACACTTCGCACTATGGGGGAACATATTGATGTTGATGTCACAGGTATTTTGACCCGTGAAAAAACGATCGATGAAGCTGGGGATGATTTGATAGAAATGATCAAACGCACGGCGAATGGTCGAAATACTGCTGCTGAAGCTTTGGGGCATCGAGAATTTTCAATGACCAAACTTTATCGGAGCGCCTAGGCTGGGATGTAAGATTGCAAGAAAAGTCATGATCCTTAGCGCCAAACAAGTCCACACCCTGGCATATGATGCACTGGTTCTTTGTGGCACCTCTGAAGTGAATGCGAATTTGGTTGCTAACGCTTTATTGGCGGCTGAATTAGCTGATCAAGCTGGTCACGGGTTGCGGCGTCTTGAAAGTTACTGTGCGCAAGCGCAGAGCGGTAAAGTAGATGGCCATGCAGTTCCAACCCTTGAAAAAGTAGCTTCCGCAACTTTGAAAGTGGACGCTGCCCATGGATTTTCCTATCCGGCTCTCGATCTAGTATTGCAGCAATTACCCCAAATGGCGCGCCAGTTTGGCATAGCGATTGCTGGGGTGAAACGTTCTCATCATTGTGGTGTTGTTGGGGTTGAGGTGGAAAAATATGCTGACATGGGATTGGTTGCTCTGATGTTCGCAAACTCGCCTGCTGCAATTGCTCCGTGGGGCGGGAGTGCGGGTCTCTTTGGTACAAATCCGATTGCTTTCGCCGCTCCTCAAAAAGATGCACCTCCGATTGTTATCGATGTCTCGTTATCGAAGGTTGCTCGGGGTAAAGTTATTGTTGCTCAACAAAAGGGGGAAGCAATACCTGAGGGGTGGGCTTTGGGGCCGGATGGGGAGAAAACCACAGACCCGGAAGTCGCAATGAAAGGCACGATGGTTCCCATGGGAGATGCCAAGGGGACAGCTTTGGCGCTTATGGTAGAATTATTGGCTGCAAGTTTAAATGGCGCTGACAGTGCCAGTGAACTGAGTTCTTTTGTCGATACGAAAGGAGCCTCACCAAAGGCCGGGCAGACAATTATTGCTATTGATCCAACAAAGTTGGGAGGCGAATTGGTGTTGCGTTATTTTTCTGATCTAGCCAACAAGATAACAGCCCAAGAGGGCGCGCGGGTTCCTGGCGATCGTCGTCACAAAATGAAACAACAATTTTTAACTGATGGTATCTCGGTCGATGCTGATTTAGTTGAACAAATCAAGAAGATTGGGCGCTAGTGTTGGTGATTCCGATTGTACTTCAAAGAGCGAGGATTAAGACTTGAGAGCAGGTGTCATTATTGTGGGAGGTGGACAGGCAGCACTATCAGCTGCGGTGAAGCTCCGGGAGATCGACGATTTAATTCCAATAAAAATGATTTGTGGTGAGAATGTTTTACCGTATCAACGGCCACCGCTTTCCAAGAAATACCTGTCGGGAGAAATGCCATTAGACCGCTTATTACTGCGGCCACGAGAATGGTATGATGACCAGAATATTGAAATTCTTTTGGGGGAACGGGTCGAGTCAATTCAGCGGGATGAGAAATCAATTACGTTGTATAATGGGCAAATTCTTCCCTATGAAAAGTTGCTGTTGGCAACCGGATCTCATGCTCGGAATTTACCTGTGCCAATGGGCGGAAGGCTAGCTGGTGTTCACTATATCCGTTGCTCGTTAGACGTGGATGCAATGAGGCCTGAAATGACAAGCGGTACTAAGCTTGTCGTGATTGGGGGGGGGTATATTGGACTGGAAATAGCAGCAGTTGCGAAGCAAATGGGCCTTGAAGTTACCATTGTAGAAATGGCGGACCGGATACTGCAAAGGGTCGCTGCACCGCAGACGTCGCAATATTTTCGTGCACTGCATGAACGGAATAATGTTTCAATTTTAGAAGGGGTTGGCCTGTCGAAATTGTTTGAGACTAACGGCAGGGTTTCATCGGCAGAACTAACGGATGGAACTGTTCTTGAGGCAGGGCTCGTGCTTGCTGGAATAGGTGTCTTGCCTACAACAGAGCTTGCTGCATCTTCTGGATTGGAAATACTGAACGGGATAGCCGTTGATGCGTTTTGTCGTACCTCTGACCTCGATATCTTCTCAGCAGGTGATTGCGCTAGTTTTGATTATCGCGGAGATCGAATTCGTTTGGAATCTGTTCCTAATGCTATCCATCAAGCCGAAACAGCAGCGATGAACTTGTTAGGTGGGGCAGTGCCTTATGTTGCAACCCCGTGGTTTTGGTCTGATCAGTATGATGTGAAATTGCAGATCGCTGGCCTTAATACTGGGTATGATTCGACAATTGTAAGACCCGGAAAACGAGATGGCGCGCAATCTGTTTGGTATTACCAGGGCGAACAACTCTTGGCCGTTGATGCGATGAATGATGCGCCTTCTTTTATGTTGGCGCGCCGTATCATCGAGGCAGGAAAAAATGTGCCTAAGGCGGTAGCATCTGATGCAGCGAGCAATCTAAAGGAATGGGTGTAATTGATGAAACATAATCGACCAACCACCAGTTTTAATGGAGCAGATGTGTGCGCCCTGTCTGCCCGTGAGGTAGTTTCTCTTTTGAAGAAGAAAGAACTGTCTCCAAATGAATTGCTTGACGCGAGTGAAGCTCGAACAAAGCAGGTGAATGACGATGTAAATGCCATTGTTACCCCGTGCTATGATCGGGCGCGCAAGAAGATTTCAACGATTGCTGATAATAATACTGAACCTGGTTGGCTTGCAGGCCTGCCAATAGCAATCAAGGATTTGTCGGCGGTTGAAGGGGTTAGGACAACTATGGGGACCGCAGGTCTTGCGAACAACATTCCTGCCGCAAATGATGCGATCGTTGATATTCTTGAAGCGCGGGATGGTTTGGTGATCGGTAAAACTAACACGCCAGAAATGGGGGCCGGTGGAAATACATTTAACGCGGTGTTCGGTGCGACTCGTAATCCTTGGAATACTGCAAAAAATGCTGGAGGCTCTTCCGGTGGAGCTGCTGTTTCGATTGCCACAGGAGAAGTGTGGCTTAGCCATGGTTCTGATCTTGCTGGAAGTCTGCGAACGCCAGCCGCCTATTGTGGTGTGGTTGGGATGAGGCCTTCACCAGGGAGGGCATTTGGTGGACCGATGAATATGGGGTTTTCGGGGGAAGGCGTTTCTGGCCCAATGGCGCGCACGGTTGGCGATTGCGCCCTGTTTCTTGATGCCATGTGTGGCTATGATGAACGGGCGCCACTAAGCTTACCGACGCCTGACCAGCCCTTTCAACGGGCGGTGGATGAAGCTTCACCCAATGTAAAAATTGCTTATGCCCCGAAACTAAACGGCTTTGCACCGGTGGAAGATGAGATTGAACAAATCATGCGCAGCGCTATAGAGAAGGTGCAAGGAGAAGGGGCAGTAATTACTGAAGAATGCCCCGACATGAGCGGCCTTTATGATAGTTATATTACACTACGCGCCATGACATGGGCAGCACTACCTGGCCGCGCTCTTCCATCTATTCAGCAGCACTATAAGCAGACGCTAACAGAAAATATTCAAGTCGGGCGCGAACTTACAATTGAGCAGGTGATCGATGCCAATTTAAATCGCACCGTGCTCTACCACCGTATGCGTGAGTTTTTGCATGGTCATGATGTATTGGCCTGCGCGGTGGTTGGTTTAGAACCGACCGAAGTTGAAATGGAATTTCCAAAGCAAGTCGCTGGGGAGGCGATGAGTGATTATATTGATTGGTTACGGTTTTCCTTCCTCGCAACGACAACGGGATTGCCCGCAATTGCAGTGCCGTGCGGATTTACCAAGAGCGGTATGCCTGTTGGGATTCAGCTGATTGGCCCACCACGGGGTGACGCTAAAGTTTTGGCAGTTGCACGGGTGATAGAACAAGTTCTTGACCTTGGTACAGGGCCAATCGACCCGTTTATACGGCACTAAAAAGGGGGGTGTGGTGTCAATGATTACGCCTTTTTCTAAGAGAGTGATGAATTTAGGGCACTTTCTTACGCAATCTGCAGAACGGTTGGGGGAAAGACCTGCGCTCGTGCGTCGTGATGATGTGTTGAATTTTAGGGAGCTAAACCAACGGGTGAATAGTGCTTGTTCGTCGTTGAAAAAAATTGGTTTGGGTAAGGGCGATAGGATACTTGTTCAATCTCGTAATTCATTTTCCCTATTTGAAATCATGTTTGCGACTTTTAAATTAGGGGCTGTTTGGGTGCCTGTGAATTTTCGTTTAACAGAAGACGAGGTGGCATTTATTGCCAAGCAATCTGGAGCGACAGCATTTATCTATGAATCGGTTTTTCAAGCCCATCGCGAAGAGGTAAAAGCGACTGGGGGTATTGAACACATTATTTGCATTGATGTTGAAACGAAGGGTGAACTCTATTGGCAAGATTTGACCAAGGGTGATGGGAATTTTACTGAGGCTGAGGTCGAACAGGATGACCCGTGCTGGTTTTTCTTCACCTCAGGCACTACCGGACGACCCAAAGCGGCTGTTTTAACACATGGGCAAATGGGTTTTGTCGTGACCAATTATTTGGCTGATCTATTCCCAGGTCTTGGTTCTCAGGATGCTTCATTACTGGTGGCTCCGTTGACCCATGGAGCAGGTATTCACCAGATTGCTCAGGTAGTGCGCGGGGTGGTGACTGTGTTTGTAGAAGGCATTCGTTTTGATGCAGATGAGGTTTTTGCATTGATTGAAAAACACCGGATCACTAACGCCTTCACAGTGCCGACAATCATGAAAGCCATGGTGGAAAGCCAATCTGTGGACCGTTATGATCATAGTAGTTTACGACATTTAATTTATGCGGGATCACCAACCTACCGTGTTGATCAACAATTGGCATTGGAGAAACTGGGTAAGTCGATCGTGCAATATTATGGGTTGGGGGAAGTGACAGGAAATATCGCAGTGCTGCCTGCTTTTCTACATGATATTGATGATGATATTCAAGGGCATATTGGATCTTGCGGTTATACCCGTTCGGCCATGCAGATCGAAGTGCAAGACGACGATGGTAACAAGCTTGAACGGGGTGAGACAGGCGAGTTTTGCGTCATTGGCCCTGCCGTATTTGCGGGCTATTACAACAATGATGAAGCCAATCAAAAAGCATTTCGCAACGGTTGGTTTCGTACCGGAGATCGCGGCCATATGGACGCTGAAGGCTATATTTATTTAACGGGACGTGAAAGTGATATGTATATTTCGGGCGGCTCAAATATTTATCCGCTTGAGCTTGAAGAGAAGATTTTGCAACATGAATTTGTCCGTGATTGCGCTGTTGTTGGGCTGCCCGACCGCAAGTGGGGGGAGGTTGGAGCTGTCGCTATCGTTCCCCATGAGGGGTTTGATATTGACGAATTCCAAGGCTGGATGGCCAGTAAGATTGCAAGTTATAAACTGCCCAGACGGGTAGAACTGTTTGATGCTTTACCAGCCTCTGGTTATGGTAAGGTCACGAAAGTTTTGGTGAAAGCTGCGATACTGGAACGGGTCTAAGGAGAGAAATATGTTCATCGTGCAATTGAAATTTTCAAACAATAAAAGTGAAGCCAAAGAGCAAATGGCTGGCCATATGGAATGGATTAAGCAGGGGTTTGCTGATGATGTGTTTTTGATGGCGGGGAGTCTCCAACCTAATCTTGGCGGCGCGGTGATGGCGCATAATACCACGTTAGGCGAGTTAGAAGTGCGGGTAAGTCAAGATCCGTTTGTCGTGCATGATGTTGTTACTGCTGAGATTCTCGAGATTACACCCTCCAAAGCTGATGATCGTTTGAGTTTTTTACTCTAGCCCCCTAGCGTTTCATTCAAATTTCCTTATCATAAATCCACTGCCCAATGGTGGGTGGTATGTTCTCAGGGCGGGGTGTAATTCCCCACCGGCGGTAGATTGCGCTTTAATCGATTTTATTGTGCAAAAGCCCGCGAGCGCCCTCCTTTTGAGGGGTCAGCAGATCTGGTGTAATTCCAGAGCCGACGGTTAAAGTCCGGATGGAAGAGAGCAGGAAAAGGGATGCGCTTAGCGGCGCAGCTCTACGATGTCCTGTTTTGCCTTGAGTCTTGTGCGCAAAATGAAAGGACACGCCATGACTCAGACAACAAATACTTCGACAATAGGAAGCAGAAATTCTGCATACTTAGGTGC
>JAZGFF010000174.1:0-10203 GCA_036479095.1 Rhizobiaceae bacterium
ATCTACCATTCAACGAATAAACTGTTTTCGGCGCACACCATTGCGTTCAATCGTGAAAGCCCAGCCCCTTTCGCGCGACTTAGAAATTGCAACCAATATGCGTGTATTCAACACCGTATCGTCGTTGATTTCCACGAGGATATCCTTCGCACGAAAGCCAAACCGAGCGGCAAGGCTACGGCCGCCAACAGACATGATCACCACCCCTGTTTTTTCTGTCGACATCCCCAACTCTTGCGCCACCCTTGGGGAAAGATTCGCGGCAACAATGCCAGAAAAGGGGGATCTACCACCAATTTTCTGAATATCACGGGCAGGTACTTCTGGGGCTTGACTAAGGGATATTTTTAAAACCCGGCGCTGGTTTCTGGTTAAGACTGTCAGCGAGACTTGGCGCCCTATGCCGGCAGTGGCTAAACGGTATCCTAAACCCGCCACATGGGGGATTGGTTTGCCATCTAGAGAGAGGATGACATCACCAAGTTTCAAACCCGCTCTCTGCGCCGGGCCACCAGCAGTTACCCCAGAAACCAAGGCACCGGTGGGCCGTTGCATCCCAAGCGATTCTGCAATATCTGCGCTAACGGCTTGAAACTGGGCGCCCACCCACGGGCGCAAGAGTGATTTTGAACCCTTGCGAGCGCTATCCAGCACAACTCGAACCATGTTTGAAGGAACCGCAAAGCCGATACCGTTTGAACCGCCAGAACGAGAAAATATTGCTGTGTTGATCCCAATCAGTTCCCCGTTCATACCAACAAGTGCTCCGCCAGAATTACCTGGGTTGATTGAAGCATCTGTTTGGATAAAGAAACCGAAATCTTTGATGCCCCTTTGGCTACGGGCGAGCGCTGAAATAATACCGCTGGTGACCGTTTGGCCAACTCCGAAGGGATTACCAATTGCAAGCACCAGATCACCAACTTCTAGATTTTCAGAATCACCCAATATGACTGCTGGCAAACGTTCATCCGGGTTGATTTTCAATACGGCCAAATCTGATTGTTTATCGATCAATAATATTTCTGCGGCATATTCACGGCCATCGCTCAGGGACACTTTTACCTCATCCGCATTTTTGATCACATGGTGATTGGTAATCACCAGTCCATTTTCTCCAACAACGACACCAGAACCCAAGGAGCGGGATATGCGCTGGCGGGGACGCCCACCAAATGTATCACGCCCGAAAAAACGTTCAAAAAACGGATCACCCGCAAAGGGTGAGCTGCGCTGCTGCACTTGACGAGCTGCGTAGACATTGACCACCGAGGGGGCCAAAGCCTTAACCAAAGGCGCGAACGAATAGCGCACCTGTTCCCGATTACTCGGCACACTCCGTTTATCCTTCGCCAGGGAATTTTGAATTCCAAAGCTAAAAAACAAAGGCATCAACAAGGCTAAACAGAAAATACGAGAGGATATGATGGACTGCACAGGAATCTCCAAAGCTGTATTGGTGAATTGGAATCATAAGAACTACGAGCGACTGGGTAAACCAAAATTATATGCTTTCAGCAACATCTTGCAATGCAACACAAATTTGCGCTGTAGTTTGTCGGCAATACAAACAAAAACGGCGACCCAAAGGATCGCCGGTTTAGTAATTCTCTATCTGCGATTGTTTACGCTGCAGACTCTGCCGCTGCTGCTTCTTCAGGAGCCGGCATGTCAGCTTGTTCAGCTTCCACACGCTCACGGTCTGCTTTACCTTTTGCATCGACATCACGATCGACAAGCTCGATGACGGCCATTGGCGCGTTATCACCATAGCGGAAACCAGCTTTAAGAACGCGGGTGTATCCACCCGGGCGCTCTTTGTAGCGCTCTGCTAAGGTCGAGAATAGCTTTTTGGTTGTCTCGTTGCACTGTAATTGAGAAACCGCTTGACGGCGGGCATGAAGATCGCCCCGTTTGCCAAGGGTGATCAGCTTATCAACAACTGCACGAAGCTCTTTGGCCTTGGGCAATGTTGTGACAATTTGCTCGTGGGTCAGCAACGATACAGACATATTCTTGAACATGGCTTTACGGTGGCTTTGGGTACGATTGAGCTTACGCCCTTGTTTACGGTGTCTCATGTGCCTTCTCCATTACTTTCCCCGACCTAGGCCTTAAGCCCGAGGATGATTGATCGCCAAATGGCGAGATTAATATTGATCTTCGTAGCGTTTAGCCAGTTCTTCAATGTTTTCTGGTGGCCAGGCTGGAATTTCCATACCCAGATGCAGACCCATTGTGGCCAAGACTTCTTTGATTTCATTCAGTGATTTACGACCAAAATTCGGAGTGCGAAGCATTTCGCCCTCTGTTTTTTGGATAAGATC
The DNA here is from genome assembly GCA_036479095.1 of Rhizobiaceae bacterium. Classification (GTDB taxonomy): domain Bacteria; phylum Pseudomonadota; class Alphaproteobacteria; order Rhizobiales; family Rhizobiaceae; genus Pseudahrensia. Next base: position 2,328 of record JAZGFF010000174.1, read on the forward strand.
ACCAATGTAAACGATGTTGTCGTTCTTCAAGCAGTTGGCAGAGCGGACTGAAAGCTCAAGCTCATCAACTTTCTTAAGAAGCGCAGGGTTAAAGGCAAGTTCTGTCACTGGCTCTTCAACAACCTCTTTTTGAGGCTCTTCAAAGTTGACGAAAATTGACATCTGATCTTGCAAAATACGGGCGGCGAAAGCCACCGCGTCATCCGGAGTAACAGACCCATCTGTTTCAATGGTCATGGTCAGTTTATCGTAATCCAAAACCTGACCTTCACGAGTGTTTTCAGTCTTGTAGGAGACTTTTCTCACAGGTGAGTAGAGGCTATCAACTGGTATCAGACCAATGGGTGCATCTTCAGGGCGGTTGCGCTCAGCAGCGACATAGCCCTTGCCAGTATTCACAGTGAATTCCATCCGGATTTCAGCTTCTTCATCCAACGTGCAGAGCACCAATTCAGGATTAAGTATCTCGACATCGCCGACCACTTGGATATCACCAGCAGTAACAACGCCTGGACCTTCTTTACGCACAACCATGCGTTTGGGCCCCTCACCTTCCATACGAATGGCTAGGCTTTTGATGTTAAGAATAATGTCTGTAACGTCTTCACGCACACCAGGGATTGATGAGAACTCATGGAGAACTCCGTCAATTTGTACAGCCGTAACAGCGGCCCCTTGTAGGCTTGAGAGCAATACGCGCCGTAATACGTTGCCCAGTGTAAGACCAAAACCACGCTCAAGCGGTTCAGCGATCACTGTCCCCTTCGTTCCTGAAGATTCAACCTCCAGTTTATTAGGTTTAATGAGTTCCTGCCAATTTTTATGGATCATAGGAAAATCCTTCGATATGTTTTGTTGCCATCCACTCGCAACAACAAACGATTAAGCCCCGCGGGATGTAGACGGGGCCGGATAAAGTCTTAAACGCGACGCTGCTTGCGAGCGCGACAGCCGTTATGCGGCACAGACGTTACGTCACGAATGGACGTGATTACAAAACCAATTGATTGCAAAGCACGCAAAGCTGATTCGCGACCAGAACCTGGACCGCGCACTTCAACTTCTAATGTTTTCATACCGTGATCTTGAGCCTTCTTACCCGCATCTTCCGCAGCCATTTGCGCAGCAAATGGTGTGGATTTACGAGAACCTTTAAAGCCTTGCGCACCGGCTGATGACCAAGAAATTGTATTTCCTTGTGCGTCAGTGATGGTAATCATGGTATTGTTGAAAGTAGAGTTTACATGAGCAACGCCGGAGGCGATGTTCTTTCGTTCGCGTTTTTTTACGCGCGCGGCATCTTTTGCCATTTTATAGTCCTTCTAATGATATAAGCGCCGCCGTAATTCCGGCGGCTACACCGGATATAAGTCTATGGTTTTGAACAAACGCCACAACCAGAAACAAATTACTTTTTCTTTCCTGCAATCGCTTTTGCCGGGCCCTTACGAGTACGCGCATTTGTATGTGTGCGCTGCCCCCGTGTTGGCAAGCTGCGACGATGGCGCAAGCCACGGTAGCAACCAAGATCCATCAACCGTTTGATGTTCATAGCAACATCACGGCGTAGATCACCTTCAACCATGTAATCACGGTCGATTATTTCACGAATTTGCAGAACTTCAGCATCTGAAAGCTGATTCACGCGACGTTCCGCAGGAATGCTTGCTTTTTCAATAATATCAGCCGCATGTTTTTGGCCGATCCCATGAATATATTGCAATGCAATCAGGGTACGTTTGTTAGTTGGAATGTTAACGCCAGCGATACGAGCCACGCTGATCTCCTTACCGAATTGCTCATTTTAGGCGACGGGCCTATTTGAGCGGTTATAATTTTTTTTGCAAAAAGCGATTAGTATTGGTTGAAAACCCGAAAGCGACCGCTCCGCATGCTTCTAAGCATCCGAATCCGACCGCATTTACGTCGCTAATTGTTTGGCTTTCCTAAGCCCAAACCCTGCCCACGTCAACAGGGTTTTGGGCATTTTTTTGGCAATTCTGTGACATCCGCGAAAGATAGCACCATTTTGAGACTGGAAGTCGTTGAAATCTTATAAATCACGCAGAACCTGAGCAATTTCATCACCGACGCCATCAATGGTTCCCATGCCATCAACAGGGCGTAACTTGCCTTTGGCATAATAATAACCAATCAAGGGCGAAGTTTCTTTATAATACACTTGCAAGCGAGTGCGCATGGCTTCGGCGTTATCATCAGGACGGCGTTTAAACTCGCTTTCCCCGCACTTATCACACACACCCTCTTTTTTAGGTTTGTTCAATGTATCATGGTACCCGGTGCCACAATTGGAGCAGGTGTAACGACCCGCAACCCGATCGACCATGGCATCATCATCGACATGCAATTCTACGACTGCATCAAGCTTTGTGCCGCGCTCAGCCAACATAGCTTCCACTGCATCAGCCTGCACTAGGGTGCGTGGGTATCCATCGAGAATAAAACCATTTGTACAATCAGGCTCATCAATTCGATCGGCTACAATCGCATTTACGACATCATCGGAAACCAACTTGCCAGAATCCATGATGGCTTTGGCGCGTTTGCCTGTTTCTGTCCCCGCCGCTACGGCAGCACGCAGCATGTCACCGGTTGAAAGCTGCGGTATCTTGTGCGCATCAACGAGCCGTTGTGCTTGGGTGCCTTTTCCGGCCCCTGGAGGTCCTAAAAGTATAAGTCTCATCGGCGTCCGCGCCCCCCTTTGCTACGGCCAGCTTTACCCGAACCGCGTAATTTTGATTTCTTAATTAGCCCCTCATATTGCTGGGCAAAAAGATGGCTTTGAACTTGTTGAACCGTATCCATGGTCACACTCACCACGATAAGCAATGAGGTACCGCCCAAGAATATTGAAATTCCAAGACCTGTCAGGAACATTTCTGGAATCAAACAAACGAAAACTAAGAATAGAGCACCCAGCACGGTAATGCGAGTAAGCACATAGTCGATGTACTCGGCTGTGCGTTCACCAGGACGAATGCCAGGGATAAACCCGCCATGCTGTTTTAAGTTGTCAGCGGTTTCTTTTGGGTTGAACTGGATTGCGGTGTAGAAAAACGCGAAGAATAAGATCAGTGCTCCGTAAAACATCAAATAGCCGGGTTGTCCCCGGCCAAGGAATGCCGAAATTGTTGCTGCCCAATCAGAGGTTCCGCCTTGGGCAGAAAAACCAACGACTGTGGCTGGAAGCAACAGAAGCGAAGAGGCAAAGATCGGCGGAATAACACCAGCGGTGTTTAGTTTCAAAGGCAAATGGGAAGAATCGCCTTGGAACATCTTATTGCCCACTTGGCGTTTTGGATATTGGATAAGTAAGCGACGCTGCGCCCGTTCCATAAAGACGATTAAGGCGATGAGCCCAATAATTGAGACCAACACTGCAACCGTGGTCAAGGCGCTGATGCTGCCAGATTTACCAGCATCCAACAACTGAGCCAAGGCACCAGGTAAAGCCGATACAATACCAGCAAAGATGATTAGAGAGATACCATTGCCAATGCCGCGAGCGGTAATTTGCTCACCAAGCCACATCAAGAACATCGTGCCACCGACAAGCGTCACAACCGTTGTTAAAATAAAGAACCAACCTGGGTTCAACACCATGCCTTCAGCACCAGAAAGGCCTATGGCAATGCCATACGCTTGGGCTGTCCCTAATATCACCGTGCCGTAGCGGGTGTATTGGTTGATTACTTTACGCCCCTGCTCGCCATCTTTTTTCAATGCCTCAAGGGTCGGTATGACAGATGTCATCAACTGCATGATAATTGATGCCGAAATATAGGGCATGATACCAAGGGCAAAAATCGCCAACCGTTCAACTGCTCCACCGGCAAACATATTCACCAGCCCAAGCACCCCTTGGCTTTGTTGTGAAAACGCAGCCTTAAGTTGGTCAGGATTAATGCCAGGAACAGGAATATAGGTCCCAAGGCGATAGACAATGAGCGCCATCAAGGTAAACCAAATACGTTTTTTCAAATCCGTGGCTTTTGAGAAAGTCGAAAAGCTCAGATTCGCGGCGAGTTGTTCTGCGGCAGATGCCATGTTTGTCTCCATTCGAACCGGTTTTCAATCTCGTGCCAGTTCGTAAAAATATCGTTGGACAGTCTTAAAACAGTCCGATGAAATTCGCAAAGGAAGAATTGTCGCAAAGCACCGCAATTCACCTCCCAATAAATATCATACCCATGTGGGGTGTACTTTGATTATTACCACCCCAAAAACACAAAAAGGCCCCGGGAACGAAAACTAGATCGTTTCCCGGGGCCTTTTTATTATCAACTAAGCGTCAGTAGCTTCAGCCTTAGGAGCAACAAGCACATTCACTTTGCCGCCAGCCTTTTCAATTGCAGCGATTGCACCTTTTGAGGCACCTGCAACTTCCAAGTCGAACTTGGACTTGGCTTCACTACCACCCAAAATACGAACACCATCGCGTTCACGTCGAATGACGCCTGCCTCTTTCAAGGCAGCAGCATTGATAGTCTTCTTTGTATCAAGCTTTTTATCAGCCACAGCTTTTTCAAGCCGTGCGATTGAGACTTCATTGAAATCAGAAGCAAACTTGGCATTTGAGAAGCCGCGCTTTGGCAAACGGCGATAGATAGGCATTTGCCCACCTTCAAAACCGTTGATCGCTACACCGCCACGGGATTTTTGCCCCTTAACGCCACGGCCACCAGTTTTACCGGTACCAGAACCAATGCCTCGGCCAACACGCTTGCGTGAAGGATTGGCAGCTTTATTGTCGGAAATATCATTGAGTTTCATAACATTTTCTCCGATCAGTTTTCATCGATAACGCGGACGAGGTGAGAAACTTTACGGATCATGCCACGCACGGAAGGTGTATCTTCCAGTGTGCGGCGACGATTCATTTTGTTCAAACCAAGACCCACGAGAGTCTGACGTTGATCATTTGGTCGACGCAGTGGGCTACCGATCTGCTCAACCGTTACTGTTTTCTTTGCAGCCATGATTTAGCTCCCTGCTTCGTCCGCGCCAATCAAATCACGGCGACGTGTTTGTAGCGTGGAGAATTTAAGACCGCGCTGTGCAGCGATGTCTTTAGGGTGCATTTGGCGTTTCAACGCATCAAACGTGGCGCGAACCATGTTGTATGGGTTGGATGAGCCTAGCGATTTGGCAACAACATCAGACATGCCAACAGTTTCAAAAACCGCACGCATTGGACCACCGGCAATAATACCCGTTCCTGGAGGCGCTGCACGGAGCAACACTTTACCAGCACCATGGCGTCCATTTACATCGTGGTGCAATGTGCGCCCATCACGTAAAGGTACAAAAATCATGTCGCGCTTAGCAGCTTCTGATGCTTTGCGGATCGCTTCAGGCACTTCTTTAGCCTTACCATGGCCAAAGCCAACGCGACCTTTTTGGTCACCAACAACAACAAGAGCGGCGAAGCCGAAACGACGACCACCCTTTACAACTTTCGCCACACGGTTGATGTGAACGAGCTTGTCGACCATGCCATCATCTGGCTCTTCATTACGGCGGTTATTACGTCCACCGCCTCTTTCTGGTTTCTGTGCCATATCCTGTTCCTTATTTTTTTCCGGTAGCACAAAGTTTAATTAGTGAAGCTTTTTACCCTGCTTGTAAGCTTTGGGTAAAGTTCGTCACTAACGGTGAAAGGGGCTTAAGCCCTCTTAAAATTTCAAACCGCCTTCGCGGGCCGCATCAGCAACTGCTTTAATACGTCCGTGAAAGAGGAAGGATCCGCGATCGAAAATCACTTCGCTAACGCCAGCCTTGGAGGCACGTTCAGCGACGAGTTTACCAACCGCTTGAGCCGCAGCGATATTACCGCCATTGCCCTTGATTGTTTTATCCAATGTTGATGCGGCGGCTAAAGTTTTGCCGTTCAAATCATCGATGACTTGCGCATAAATATTGGCGTTAGAACGGTGTACGCTCAGACGAGGACGGCCACCAGCAACCTTTTTAAGGCTGCGGCGAACACGGGCAGCGCGACGCTGCTTTGTTGAAAGTTTGTTAGCCATGGTGGTTACTTCTTCTTACCTTCTTTGCGGAAAATCACTTCGTCTGCATATTTAACACCCTTGCCTTTATAAGGCTCTGGTGGGCGGAAGGAGCGAATTTCGGCAGCCACTTGACCGACAACTTGCTTGTCATGGCCAGTGATAACGATTTCTGTTGGTTTCGTGCACTTAATTTCTACGCCTTGCGGTGGCTTATAGATAACCTCATGAGAAAAACCAAGGGAAAGTGAAATGTTTTGGCCTTGCATTGCTGCACGATAGCCAACGCCGTTAATTTGAAGCGTTTTGCTATAGCCGTCTTTCACACCCGTGAAAATATTCTCGATCATGGTTCGGGTCATACCCCAATAGGATCGAGCCTCTTTTGTATCGTTAGCCGGATCAACCTTAACTACGCCCTCTTCCAACTTGACCAACACTATATTGTTTACAACAAACTGGAGCTCGCCCTTTGGACCTTTGGCAGTAACCGTTTGGCCGTCTAGCGATGCGGTCACACCTTCAGGTATAGTGACCGGCTTTTTACCAATGCGTGACATTGTTTTTACGCCTTCTTTTGAAACCGTTTCGGGTTTCCGTTTTTAAATTTACACGCGCCCCCTGCCCTTTTGGCAACAAGCACGCATGAAAAACTACCGGATTAGAATATCCGGCAGAGAATTTCACCGCCAACATTTTGTTCGCGTGCATCATGATCTGCCATCACACCCTTAGGTGTAGACAAAATTGAAATGCCAAGACCGTTTGCAACACGGGGCAGGCTTTTCACCGATGAATATACCCGACGTCCTGGTTTAGATATCCGCGTAATTTCGCGAATTACAGGAGCTTCATCGAAGTATTTCAATTCGATTTCGAGGTCAGCCTTACCGTTACCGTGATCGGTACGAGTATAGCCGCGGATATAGCCTTCTGCTTGAAGGACATCAAGGACACTTGCGCGCAGATTTGAAGCGGGTGTTGAAACCGAGCTTTTTCCGCGCATTAGGCCGTTACGAATACGGGTGAGCATATCACCAATTGGATCGTTCATCATAATCTAAACTCCCCTTACCAGCTTGATTTTACGAGACCAGGAATAAGGCCCTGTGAGCCTAATTCGCGGAGTGCGATACGTGAAAGACCGAGTTTACGATAGTTACCACGGGGGCGACCAGAAACTCCACAACGATTGCGCACTCGTGTTTTCGCGCCGTTACGAGGCATTGCGGAAAGTTCGAGCTGCGCCTTGAAGCGCTCTTCAATGGGCAACTCTCTTTGAGAAATTATTGCCTTTAATTCAGCGCGTTTCTTGGCGAATTTTTTTACCAAGCGCTGTTTCTTTTTATTTTTTTCAATGGCGGAAACTTTAGCCATGTTTTCATCCTTTATTTCGTTTGCCGTTACGACTGGGCACCATGCCAGCCCGCATGAGAGTTGCAGCTAGGCTGCTTCCTCTTTTTCTTTAATTGCGGGGAATGGGAAGTTGAAAGCACGCAAGAGTTCACGCGCCTCATCATCCGTATCAGCCGTCGTACATACGATGACGTCCATGCCCCAGATCTGATCTACTTTATCGTAATCGATCTCTGGAAACACGATGTGTTCCTTGATACCCATGGCGAAGTTGCCACGACCATCAAAGCTTTTTGGGTTTAGACCACGAAAGTCACGAACGCGCGGAAGCGCGATGGTAACTAGACGATCCATGAATTCATACATCTGGTTGCCACGCAGGGTAACTTTAGCGCCAAGCGGCATATCTTCACGAACCTTAAAACCCGCAATGGATTTCTTAGCCCGAGTGATCATAGCCTTTTGGCCAGCGATCAGTGTCAAATCCTCGG
>JAZGFF010000175.1:0-5932 GCA_036479095.1 Rhizobiaceae bacterium
ATAAACAACAGCTGACTGAAGTTCTTGGTGCGGTAGAAGGCGCCAGAATAGCTAAAATTATTGGCACGGTTAGCGCCGGCGAATTTGCCGGGAAGTACATCGTCAACAAGGATAATTTAGAAGGCAAAATTGATCAGCAATTTGAACAATCTCTCGCTAAACTCACAATTAACCGTCACAGACGCATCAAGCCCCGCCGCGATGAAAAAATACTCGTCAGTTGGAATGGGTTGATGATCACTTCCCTAGCCAAGGCCAGTGTTATTTATGGCCACGATCCCTATCTACAGGCCGCCATCAAAGCTGGAGGTTTTATTTGGAATAACATGCGCACCCTAAATGGACGTATTATCCGTAGTCATTTTTCTGGCGTGAGTGGGGTCGAAGGCAAGCTGAACGATTACGCAAAACTCGCCCAAGGATTTATCAATCTCTATGATGCAAGTGGCCAAAGGGTCTGGTTAGAAAGAGCAGAGAAACTTGTAAATATTATCGTTACTGATTTCGCCGACAAAAAAAATGGAGACTTTTATGCTTCCAGCAATATCGAATCTTTTGCACGAAACAAACCCCGCAGCGATTCATCCCAACCCTCAGCGAATGCAACAACTTTGGATGTAATTTCTCGCCTTTCAAATCGTTTGGCAAAACCCGAACTAACAAGACGTGCAGAGAAAGCTCTTGCGGTCATGTCTGGTTTAGCTGCTAATTCACCGTCCAGCGGAGCATCAATTTTAACCGCAGCAGATGCTTTTTTAAGGGGTGAACAAGGCGCCGTTCAATTCGCTGGGAATGGTGCCGTTCGTATCGTTGCAATGCCGGTTAGTTCCACGGGTAAATTAGAATTTCAGTTAACGGTTGCAAAAGGCTGGCACGTAAATTCCAATCAGCCGCTAGAAGAAGACTACGTCGCCACTAACCTCATCGTAAAAGCAAATGGGAAAGCTTTAGCTACGGAAACATACTACCCAAAACCAATCGTAAAAACCCTTGGGTTTTCTAAATCGCCCTTGGCTCTTTTAGAGAGCAATTTCCAAATAATTGCACAAATAAAAGATACTGACGCAGCAACAATTAGCGCCGAATTAACGGTGCAAACCTGTTCAGATGAAGTTTGTTTATTGCCCGAAACTATCAAGTTGAAGGTACCGATGAATTAGGCGCATCCGCAGTTTTACAAAATAGCCAATCGTATCAGCCAGGCGATGACACTAAGAGCTGCAACGGAGGCCAGCCAATAAAGTCCAAACCAGCCTACCCGTTTTGGCCAGCCTTTGCCGTCAGTTCTTTTACCATCACCCATCAATGATACCCATCATCAACATTGACCTTACCTCTAAATACCCAATAGGCATAAGCCGTGTAGGCCAAAATCATTGGAAGCAACACAGCTGATCCAACAAGTAAGAACCACAAACTTTCATCAGGGGCTGCAGCCTCTTTAATGGTAATTGCTGGTGGTATGATATTTGGATAGAAACTCACACCGATCCCTGCAAAACATAAAATGAAGATTGCAATACTTGCAAGAAATGGCTGCGCATCCTTGTGATCATTTAAACCCGAAAACAATTGATAAGCGGCAGCTAAAACCAAGATGGGGATCATCATACTGTACAATATGGTTGGCCATGCAAACCAGCGGTAGAAATATTCAACGTTCAGAAATGGTGTTATCAGGCTGGCTAGGCCAATAAAACCAAGCAAGATCGGTGCTAAAACCCAAGCATAATTACGCATTCTAATTTGCAACCCGCCATCCGTTTTCATGACCAACCAAGTAGCCCCGAGCAAAGCATAACCCACAATTACTGCGACGCCCGTCAACAGGGAAAATGGTGATAACCAGTCCCACCATCCACCTGCATAGGCCCGTCCTTCAACATGAATACCCTGCACCAAGGCACCAAGAGCAATACCCTGCATAAAGGCTGCAACAACAGAACCACCGGTAAAAGCAAGATCCCAAACCCATTTCCACTTTGTCGTTCTCCAACGATATTCAAATGCCACACCACGAAAAATCAATGCCAAAAGCATTAAAGTAATTGGCATGTAGAGGGCGGGCATAATAATCGCATAAGCGAGGGGAAAGACCGCGAACAGCCCACCGCCGCCCAAAACCAGCCATGTCTCATTCCCATCCCATACAGGAGCAATAGAATTAATCATCACGTCGCGAGAGCTACCAGGGGGAGTGAAAGGAAACAATATCCCAACACCCAGATCAAACCCATCCAAAACTACATAGACCAAAACGGAAAATGCAATAAGACCAGCCCAAATAAATGAAAGGTCGATTTCCATTATTTAAACCCCTTCTTGTTTGAGTTTCGTTTGTGCTTCCAGCTTCTTAGAGCCGCCAATACCCGCACTGCGAATTGGCCCCTCATGAAGTGCGTCTCCCACACCAGTTGGCCCTTGGCCCATCATCCGTAGGATGTAAAATACCCCTGCACCAAAAACAAAAAAGTAAACGATAATAAATGCCACAAGTGATGCGCCAACAGCAGGCGCATCTATGGGAGAAAGAGAATCTGCCGTCTTCATCAATCCGTAAACTGTATAGGGCTGGCGCCCAACTTCGGTTGTAACCCAACCAGCAAGCACAGCAACGAACCCCATCGGCCCCATTAAAATAGCAGCCCGAAGCAACCATGGGTCTGAATTCAAACCACCCTTAAGCCTGCGAAATACACTCCAAATGCCAACCCCCAACATTGCAAAACCAATCACCACCATGATTCTGAAACTCCAAAACACAATGGCAACCGGAGGTTCCAATTCATCAGGAATTGTATCAAGACCATCGAGGGGAGCTGTCAGTGAATGCTTCAGTATCAAGCTCGAAAATCCGGGAATTTGAATCGCGTAGTCGATTCTCTTTTCTTTGGAATTAGGAATGCCAAACAGGATTAGTGGGGCTCCATTTGGGTGGCTATCGTAATGCCCTTCCATCGCCATGACTTTTACAGGCTGATATTCAAGAGTATTTAATCCATGTAGATCGCCAGCAAAAATTTGAAGGGGTGTCACAAATATTGCCATCCACATTGCCATTGAGAACATTCGCTTGGCATGGATATCCTCGCGATTTTTTAAAAGGTGCCAAGCGCCCACACCACCAACAACAAAGGCAACCGTTAAAAATGCGGCCAACACCATATGCACCAACCGATAGGGGAAGGATGGGTTAAACACGATTGCCCACCAATCTTTTGGAATAAATTGCCCCACCTCATTAAAGCCGTAGCCCGCTGGAGTTTGCATCCATGAATTTACGGATAATATCCAAGTCGCAGACATCAATGTACCAAGGGCAACCATGGCCGTTGCAAACATATGCAAACCGGGCCCGACCCGTTCCCGGCCAAACATCATGATACCAAGAAAACCCGCTTCCAAGAAAAATGCTGATAGAACTTCATAACCAAGCAACGGCCCAAGAATTGGCCCCGTTTTATCTGCAAAAACGCTCCAATTGGTGCCAAATTGGTAAGACATGACAATGCCGGAGACGACCCCCATTCCAAATGCCACACCAAAGATTTTCTTCCAGTATTCAAATAGCTCCAAATAGGTGCGATCTTTACTCATTAGCCATAAGCCGTTCAGTACCGCAAGATAAGATGCAAGTCCGATAGAAAATGCTGGGAATACAATGTGAAAGGATATCGTAAATGCAAATTGAATGCGCGCTAGCATTTCAGCGCCAATTAACTCAAACATCTTCGCTATCCTTTTAAGTTATATTTTATATATAACTATTAGATTTAATTTGAACGCAAAGCAATATTGCAAATATAACTTTTATATCGCAAGCCTACCTCATGAAACTTACAAGCTACACAAACTATGCCCTTCGCTCCTTACAATTGGCGGCTCTACGTTCTCCTAACCTGATCAGGGTAGACGATGTTGTATCCATTCATCAACTATCCAGGCCTCACATTGTGAAAATCATTCATGAGTTAGGCAAAGCTGGTTACCTAGAAACGGTTCGCGGAAGGAATGGCGGCTTCCGCCTTGCTATGCCTGCAAAAGACATCATCGTTGGCGACATTGTCAGAATAACAGAAGGCCCCATGGATGTGGTGGAATGTTTCAACCCAGAGACAAACACGTGCCCCCTCATTGGCATCTGCAAGCTTTCCAAAGCTATGATGAAAGCGGCCGCGGCCTTTATGGAAGTGCTTGACGATCTAACGATCGCCGATATTGCATCGAACCGTGGTCAACTATTGGAACGCATCAGCGAGGTTGAGCTTAGTCCTCCTAGCGCACAGTAAACTGCCCCATCATGCCTGCATCTTCATGCTCCAAAATATGACAATGATACATAAACGGAGTTTCGCGAGAAGCCTTCTTTCTAAAATTCACTAAAATTTCGGCTTCGCCCCTAATCAAAAACACATCTTTCAAACCCGTTTGCCCATAGGGTAACGCTTCGCCATTATGAGAAAGCACCTTAAAAGATGTTCCATGAATATGGAACGGGTGAGCAATCCCAGTGCTTTGCACATGCCAAAACTCAGTTTCGCCCAGCCTGGCTTCCACATCAATACGATCCATTTCCATTGATTTGCCGTTGATCGACATAAAATTATTGCGATTGCCGCCCCTCATCATCCCGCCCATACCCATTTCAAGAACAAATGAACGTCGCTTAACAGGATCACCCCATTGAGGTTCCAATGGTGCACCTGCGATTTTTGAAGGCAAGGATTGAACCTTTGCTTTATGGTTTTTATCAACCGCAAAGGACATAATTTCAAAATTTTCATCCTCATCAAGCGCTTCAGGAGAGGAAACGTTGCCACCCATCATGCGCCCCATCATTCCGCCCATACCCATCATACCACCAGCCATGGGGTCATTGAAATCTGGAAGAGATAGCAATCTTGTGGAATTCCCATTTGAGAAATCAACGACAATTTCCACCCGTTCTGCCGGAGCAACCACGATCGAAGTTTTTTCAATTGGCGCAGGAAGCAACCCCCCATCAGTACCAACTTGATGAAACTTTCTACCGTCTTCAAATGAGAAAGTATAAATTCGAGAGTTTGAGCCATTCAGCAGTCGAAAACGCACCAATCCAGCAGGAACATTTGCCTTTGGACGGATACCCCCATTAACTAAAATATCTCCACCGCGAAACCCGTGCATCATGGCTGGGCCGCGAGAAAAATAGAGTAATTGCCCGTCCTCATCGAAGGCACGGTCTTGTATAATCAAAGGTATGTCGTCGATGCCATAGGTTTCTGGCAAGCCGCTCGGTTGCGCATCGGGATCGTCAATGATCATCATCCCCGCCAAACCCGCATAGACCTGCGGCCCTGTTTCGCCATGCACATGAGAGTGATACCAAAGGGTTGCAGCAGGCTGGTCTATTTCCAGTTCTGGCGACCATTTTTCGCCCGGTTGAAATGCGGTTTGCGGGCCACCATCATTGCGACCTTCAGTATGCAATCCATGCCAATGGGCTGTGATCGCAGCATCAGTTTTGTTTGATACCACCATCGACGCCGTTTGACCGCGCTTCACACGCACGACAGGCCCAAGATAGGATTGCCCGTACCCCATGGTGCGGGTTTTAATGCCGTCAAGAAAGCTACTGGAACTGGTGATTGCATCCAATTCGCCCTTGGCACCGTTTCCCGGTTCGATCACATCCGGTATTAATAAGTCACCACCGGCTCCAGCAGCAAACGAACGACCAATAATTGCAGGTCTCGAATAAAGGTAAGCCCCTGCACCGGCCACTGCAACAGCAGCGCCGCCCAATAATAAAGTACGACGTTTCATTCGGGTGTCTCCTTGTTGCAGTTTTTATCAGTTGCCATCCAGCCGCATTAGGTGAGTATTATTCAGCTAACTTCGGTAAAACGAAGATAGGGACGAATTTCATCCCAGCCTTGAGGAAAAATATCCT